>JABXGU010000555.1 GCA_016550415.1 archaeon
AAAAAGAATCTCACCAAAACAGCATACACAATTGATATTTCGAAAGAGGAATGGAATGCAGCACCTGAAGTAAATCATACCACATTACACCCCAGTATACTCAATCACCTCTATGTTCAATATGGTCGTGGTGGTTTGATGATACTTCGCCAAGTCAAGGAGCAACCTGAGCTTGGCAATCGCCTTCTCGAGGACCCATCCTATCCTATAGAGGTTTGCCCTTGGATTGTGGCAGAAGTTGATTATGTGGTCCACCAAGAAGCACCATTGCATCTTGAAGATATGCTCTGCCGTCGCATGGAGATTAGCTGGTTGGTTCGCCCAGAATATCAAGGACGTATCGCTGCCGTTGCTGCAACAAGAATGGGTCAGATTCTTAGCTGGTCCAAATCGAGGATGAAGGAGGAGATAGATAATTACATCAATTATGTTAAGAAGAATAGTTTCTTTTTTGAAGGTGAGAGTGCTATTCCTGATATTCCTATTAGAATCTAGAAAGATTAGACAAACAGGGTAGGCTGGTGATTAGACTGGTTGATTGTATTTTAGCTGTAGATGTTGGTACAACTCAAACTAAGGCTGCATTAGTAAGTACTCAAGATGGTACTATCATCGCTACTACCAGCCAGAGTAATTTACTCGAATATCCTCAACCAAGATATGTAGAGCAGGAACCAGACCAAATCTGGGAATCAGTTAAGATAACTGCAAAAGCGGTTCAAAAAGACCCAAAGGCACTGTCTGCAAGAATTATCGCATTGACCTTCTGTGCGCAAATGACCGGAATCGTGCCACTTGGCGATTATGGGAAGCCACTTATGAAATTCCTTACTTGGTTGGATACGCGAGCAGCACCACTTGTTCCCAAGATAGTACCTGGACTTATTCGCATCAAAGGTTATGGGCTTCGTAGACTCCTCAAATTTCTCCGAGTCACAGGCGGCGTCCCAAGCTTTACAGGAAAAGATGTCATTAGTAAGCATTTTTGGCTTAAACATCAGCGCCCTGACATCTACAAGAAAGCATCGAAGATCATCGATACTAAGGATTATTGTATATTCAAAGCAACCAATCAATATGTCACGAGTGCTGATTTGGCTGCAGTAACTTGGCTTATGGATACTAGACCAGGACGCTCTTGTTGGTCTGAAGACATCTTCAGTATGCTGGAACTTGATTTATCGAAGATGGCTGACATACAACCCACAACTGCGATAGTTGGTGAAGTAGTACCAACTACTGCTAAAGAACTTGGGATTCCTGTAGGAACACCAGTGGTAAACGGAACTGGAGACATTATGGCTGCAGCTATTGGCTCCGGCGCTATTCGTGATGGAGACCTCAGTGCCTGCATTGGAACGTCAGGGTGGGTCGTCTGTCATTGCCCTGAACGCTGCAAGGATTTGGGTTTGTATACGGGAACAGTCTTCAGCGCCAATCCTGAACGTTACCTAATCCTTTGCAAGCAAGAAACCTCAGGTGGCGCCTTAGAATGGGTCAAAAACATCCTCTTTACAAGCAAAACATCCATCCAGTGGAGAGAAATCGATGAACAAGTTTCCAAAACCGAACCAGGCGCTGATGGTTTATTCTTCCTCCCTTGGCTTACAGGTGAACGGGCACCAATTGATGACCATTCAATAAGAGGTGTGTTCTATAACCTTAACCTGAAACATACCCAAAGCCAATTGCTTCGAGCAACCTATGAAGGCATCGCTTTCAACCTTCGCTGGGCATTAGATGCCACTGAGAAAGTACGAGAAAAGAAAATCAAATCACCCGTTGAGAACATTCGTCTAATTGGAGGAGGAGCAAAAAGCGATATCTGGATGCAAATCATCACCGACACATTAAACAAAAATATTGAGCGAGTCCATCGACCACAAGATGCAACTGCACATGGCGTAGCACTTACCGCAATGGTAGGACTGAAACTTCTACAAAACTTTGATGAAATCATTCCACTCATCAAAGTTGATCGAACCTTTCAACCCAATGTAGAAAATGCAAAGTTCTATGCTGAAAAATTCAATCTCTTCAAAGAAATCTACAAAATAAATAGAAGTTTGCACCAACGATTGAATGCGTAAATAGAACTAACACAAAATATTCAAAGCACAAAAATACAGCTCTTCGAAGAGTGACCATCACAATGACTAAACAAGATATTTACGTGCGACTAAGAGAGCACCTAGACAGCCTACCCGTCGGGTTCCCCAGCACAAAATCCGGTGTAGAACTACGAATACTCCGACGCCTATTCACCGAGGAAGAAGCTGAAATGGCTTGTCATTTACAGCCACTCCCAGAGACAGTAGAACAGATTGCAAAACGAACAAACAGGGATTCCAAAGAACTTGAAGCCCTTCTTGAACAAATGGCGAAAAAAGGTCTAATCTTCAAATCCAAAGCAGGAGGAAAAACTGCCTACAGGGCGTCATGGTTTGTAATTGGCATCTATGAGGCTCAAGTGAAGAGATTGACAAAGGAGTTTGCACAAGAATTCGAAGAGTACATCGATGAAAACTTCGAAAAGTGGCTATATGACAGCAAAACACCTCAACTTCGAGTAGTACCTGTTCAATCTAGCATCACACCATCAATAGGTATTGCATCATATGAAGATGCACGCGAACTTATCCGACAACAAAGCAAGATTGCTGTCACCGAATGTATTTGCAAGAAGGAAAAGGCCCTCCTCGGAGAAGGATGCGATAAACCCCGGGAAGTCTGCCTTGCATTTTCCACAGGTGCATGGAGCTATATTGAAAACGGAATTGGTCGAGAAATCACCAAAGAAGAAGCACTTCAGATTCTTGACCTTGCTGAGGAATCTGGATTAGTCATCAGCCCAGGCAACGCTCAGAAAACCTTCTGCATTTGTTGCTGCTGCGGCTGCTGCTGTGCACTCCTAAGCAACCTGAAAAAACTTCCTAACCCCGCCGCCTTCGTGGCTAGCAATCATTATGCTGAAGTCGACTCTGAACTTTGCATTGGCTGCGGAACCTGCCTTGACCGCTGCCAAATTGACGCCATCACCGTTGAGGAAAAAGCCATTATCAACCTTGACCGATGCATAGGATGCGGCTTATGCGTGACAACATGTCCAGAGGAAGCATTAACCCTGAGAAAGAAGGATGAAAGCCAAATCATTGTACCACCATCGAATGTAGTTGAGCTCTACATGAAAATTGGAAATGAGCGACTACAAAAAAGAAGCTAAGTAAAGATTACAGCAAAGCAGCTACCAAAACAGAATATTCCCAGACTCCTGCCAACTTTAAGAAAAAAAGAAGAGTGGAAACCCTCCCATAAAAAACGGGAAGGTTCCTATTTGGATCGTTTTGCAAGTACCTCTTCACGCAATGAACGCCGAAGAACCTTACCAACAGCAGTCTGAGGCAGCGACTCACGAAACTCAATCTCACGCGGACGCTTGTAAGCAGCCATACGCTCCTTACACCAGACAATAATCTCAGCCTCCGTAGCCGAAGCACCAGGCGCCAAGACAATATATGCCTTAACATACTCATTACTCGGATCATCCGGACGTGGAAGACCAATCACCGCAGCCATAGCAATCTTAGGATGTTCAGTTAGAACATCTTCTATCTCGCGCGGATACGCTTTAAAGCCTGAGACATTTATCATGTCTTTCTTGCGGTCGGTGATTATGGTGAATCCTTCTTCGTCGAGGTGTCCTATGTCGCCTGTGAGGAAGAAGCGTTTGCCTCCGATTGTGCGGAATACAGCTTCTGTTTCTTTGGGTTTGTTCCAGTAGCCTTTCATGACTTGTGGTCCGTGGATTGCTATTTCGCCGTCTTCGCCTACTTTCATTTCTTTTGTGCCTTTTTCGAGGTCTAAGATTTTTACGATGGTGTCGGGGACTGGTAGGCCGACTGAGCCAAATTTCCGGTCACGTATGTTGCTGGGGTTACCGTGGGTTAGTGGTGAGGTTTCAGTTAATCCGTAGCCTTCAAAGAGGATTGCGCCGGTTGCTGCTTCGAAGTCTTTGGCGAGTGCAGGGGGTAGTGGTGCGGCACCAGAGCTGCATGCCTTAAGGCTGCCTAAGTCGTATTTTGCGACATTGGGGTGATAGACTATACCGGCATACATGGTTGGTACTGCGTGTAGAAGTGTTCCTTTTTCTTTTTGAATGGAGGCTAGCAAGTCGGAGAGAGGGGGTTTGCCTGCACGAGGATCTGGAATGCATACTAGTTTGCTTTCGTGATATGCTGCGCAGAGCATTGATAGTGTCAAGCCATAACTGTGATACCAGGGGAGTGCACCGATGTAGACCTCATTGCCGAATTCCAGTTGTTTTGGTGGACCACCTTCTTTTGGATCCAGCCAGACCCACTCGTGGAATTGGAGCACGTTGCAGTAGAGGTTTCGGTGTGTGAGCATGGCACCCTTTGGTGTTCCAGTAGTGCCACCAGTATACAAAATGAGAGCTAGGTCTTCAGAGGGTTTGATTTTAATTTTAGGTGGAGTTGGGTCGAAGTTAGTCATGATATCATCGTAGGAAGTTGTGATTTCTTCCACGTAGTATGGACTCTTGGGGATTTTTCCCAGGAGTCCGCCCAGTACAGCTTTAACCTTTGGGAGGAATCTTTTGAAGTTACAGACTATTACGTGCTTGACTTTGGTTCCTTTTACGGCTTCATAGCAGGAGGGTGTGAGGTGGGGGTGGTCAATAACAAAGACTGCTTTTGCACCAGAGTCTTCTAGTTGGTGGTGGAGTTCGGGTGTTTTGTATTGGGGGTTGCATGTTACACCTACTGCACCTGCTTTCAATATGCCAAAGAAGACAGGTGGATAATGAGGTGAGTTAGGGAGAAAGATTGCTACTCGGTCGCCTTTTTTGATGCCTTTACTGTGCAAGAAATTGGCGATGCGATCTGCGCTTTCTCGTACTTGTGCGAAGGTTCGTGGAGGTCCAAATATTGTGTAATCCTTGTCTCCACTTTTTTCAGCAGCATCATCTAAAAGTGCGAAAAGAGGTTTGTCAGGGTACGTTAGTGTTTTCCTAACCTGTTTGGGCCACTTGTGTTTATGCCAGAGCATCTCTTTCATTGTTTGTCCTACGCTCCAATACTGTAATTCTCTCTCATGGAGAAAACAGATGTATCGGTAAATACGTGAGGTACTTGTTGATGAACCTTTTGGCGATTGGAAAAACCCTCTAAAAAGTATAACTTCATTGTATCAATCAATGAAATAGAAGGGAAAAAAGATGAAAGTCAGAAAAGCCAACAGTGGGGATATTTCCGACCTCATCAATTGTCAGTGCAAAATCTGGGAGAGCTTAAGGACTCTATTGCCACTTGTTTGGGTAGAAAATGAGCTACAGGAACTTCAAGAAGAAAAGATGAAAGAACATTTCAAACGACTCGTCCAAGATCCGATTCGAATCATTCTTGCAGCAGAAGAAAACAGAGAAATTGTAGGTGTAGCTTTTGGGCGAGCTGGTAAGGGAGGTGTAAGTTGGCTTGGCTTCATGGGGGTCATGTCATCTCATCGATCCAAGGGTATAGGCAAAGCGATACTTCAACGATACATTGAGGAATCAAAGCGGCAAGGTGCACACAAGATTAGCTTGAATACAGCGCCGCAGTTGAAGCCTGCCATTAGACTTTATACTGGAATGGGGTTCATCCCTGAAGGTTTATTCAGACGCCACATCTACGGTGTAGACCTTATCATCTATAGCAAATTTCTCGATTAATTAGTCACAAGTGCTTGAACAGAATCTTCTACCATGATATTAACTTTAAAAAGAACTATCAGAAAAACATAATATCAGAGCGGATAACTAAATCGTGGTTCCAAGAAAATTAGAGGTTAGCCTTATGATTAGAGTTTTAGTTGCTTATGATACTAAATATGGAAACACTCGTCGCTTGGCTGAAATCATTACACAAGGACTACGTGAAGTCCAAGGAGTAGAAGTTTCTATTACCAACATGAAGGAATTTGATTTCAACAAAGCTGAGGGTTTTAATGCAATTATAATGGGTTCACCCAATCACTTTGGTGGACCGACTAGAACCTTGCCTTGTAGCAAAGATGCACAAACAAATAGCATGTGAAACTCTACAAAATTTGTAGTACAGAAATCCGTACATCGAATATGAAGAGCATGCTCTCTTCTTACGAGAGGATACTACAGCTGGGTAGAATTCATGAGCGCCCAATGTTTGCCTGATTTGACGCTCGTTAAACACAATTGTCCCGTATCCTGAGAGTATAGTATTATGATTGCTAGTAAGAGCTTTTGAAAATCAACTACATCTTGTGGATATTTTGCTAGGCTTTTCAAAGCCCAAGAGATTCGAGTTTCTCTTCTGTGGGAATACCGTCCTTATTCCATCCACGAAGATTATAATACTCAGCCTTAGCTTCTTCAAGAGTCGCTTTTGATATTTTTTCACCCTTCGCAAAACCTTCGGGCATCTTTTCATTATAGAACTTTAATGGTAACACATCATCTTTTGCTGTGACTCCCTCACGCACATTGAACATTCGTGTGAGGTTCCATATTCGTTCTCCAGTGGTCAAATAGCTCTCTGGTGTGTAAGAGAAACCGGAAGCCGCATTGAGAAGCTCTACCATCTCTTTTATGTTAAAAGGTAGAAAGTCGCACACAACAAGAGAGAAACATACAGAACGCTCATCTTGACTATATTTTACGAATTTTGGTATCCCTTTCATGCTAAGACGGGGGATTGTTCCTTTTAGTTCCGCTGACGGGGTCCAACACCTTTGATGACAACCCCCTCTGTCAGCAGTTGAATAGGCTAATGCCATTCCCCAAGATCCACGTGGTTCGACACCCGCTAATTCTAATCGTTTGACTTGAATGGCAAAATGAGAGCTATCCTGACCTAGTTTTTCTGCAGCCGCTAAGGATCCCTTTGCAAGTATTTCTCCAACTCCTTGACGCCTTGCTATCAATTGTAGTAGCTTGTGGACTGCGTCTTCGTTTCCAAATCGGAGATTGGCAACCTCATCTTGTTTTAGTATCCCTTTCTCGCTAGCTTCCATGGCGAAAGCAATAGTACCACCCGCGGATATTGTATCAAGACCCAAGTCATCACAAAGCAGGTTAGACTTTGCTATAGCACCCAAGTCATCAATTCCACAGTTCGAACCAAGGAGTGCTATGGTTTCATATTCTGGTCCATCGACTTCGAGTCCTGCATATTTTCCTTCTTTGAAACGTGTTCTTTTACCACAAGCTATGCCACACATATAACAGGCTGTATGTCCAATAACGAATCTATCACGCATTCTCTCCCCAGAAATTTTATCAGCCCCCTCAAAGACTCCTGATTGAAAATTCCGTGTAGGAAGGAAACCTCCTTCGTTTGACATACTAACCCACATAGCAGTACCAATTTCATGACGGAATTGCACAGCTGGGTTTGCCAAGATTTTTTTATTAAATTCCCTGACAAGCACACTGAATGTTTTTGGATTAGCTACAGCAATTGATTTGTTTCCATTTACAACAACAGCTTTGAGATTCTTTGATCCCATAACTGCACCAATTCCACCTCGCCCAGCAATGTGAGTCTTATCGGTTAAAGCACAAGCGTAAGTAACTAAATTTTCCCCCGCTGGACCTATAGTAACTACCTCACATCCTTGGTGCTGCGCTTTGAGTGTTCGTTCAGTTTCAAAAGTACCCTTTCCCCAAAGGTCATCAGCTGGGTGAATAGTTACTCCTTCATCGGATATTTGGATGTAACTTGATGAGGCAGCTTTTCCTTGAATTTGGATGAAGTCAAAACCCGCCTTCTTAAGTTTGTAGCCAAACTTACCACCAATGTGACTGTCTGTGAAGAGACCTGTATGTGGGGACTTGGTTACAATACACCAACGACCTGAAGTTTGAATGTTAGTACCTGTAAGGGGACCTGTCATGAAAAGGAGGATATTATCCGGACATAATGGGGAAATTTGGGCACCCAAGTTATCATATAGAATTTTTGCGCCTAATCCCTTCCCACCAATGTATTGTTTAGCTAGATCCAAGTCCAGAGAACACTTTTTGATTCTATCATCTGTTAGGTCAATCTTTAGGTATTTTCCAACATAGCCCATGGCTCTTCACCAAAGAAGAAGTTACTACTTGGATAGGATGCGATGTATATCCAGTATATCAGATAGTAAAGCATAGCCGGTTGCTGCTTTTCCTGCACCAGGACCTATGATTGTCACATCGCCTAGATACTTGGTAGAATAAGTGATAGCATTAGTTGCCCCCATAACTGAGGCGAGAGGGTGAGTCAAATCAATTTTCTCTGGTCTAACATAAGCCTCTACTGAGCCATCCCGCGTTAATTTAGCTGCAGCAATTAATTTCCAACGCTTACCTCCAGTCTTCGCGTTTTCAATGTCACTTCTAGATATCTTTGTGATACCCTGACAGGGAATGTGATCCTTAGTTAGCTGTCCTCCTAAAACCACATTGGCCAGTATTAATATTTTAGCGAGGGCATCATGACCTTCTACATCAGCCGTAGGATCTGATTCAGCGTAGCCAAGTTCCTGAGCTTGCTTCAGGGCTTCAGAATAGCTTAAACCGTTCTCCATTTCTGTGAGAATATAATTTGTAGTTCCATTCACAATTCCCCGTACAGCACTAATACCCGCACCTGCTAAATTTCGTACTCCGAGAGTAATAGCAGGAGTACCACTCAACACAGTTCCCTCAAATCTTATTTCAACGCCATTTTTCTTTGCAAGTTCTAGCAATTCCTTTGCAGCTAAAGCAACTGGTCCCTTATTTGTCATGACAACATGCTTGCCATTATTGAGTGCTGTTTTGACATGAGATATCGCAGGTTCGCCTGTATTGATATCAGTCCACGAAGCCTCCACAATTAGATTGGCATTCGTATCAGTGATTGTCTTAATGCTGTCCCAACCCTTAGTGCCTTCATCGTAGCTGTCAATCTTCCCACTATCCTTAACGAGTTCCAATAATTTCTGAAGATCAAGACCTTTAGGATTGTATACAGAACCCTTCTGTTTATCAGAAATTGCTACAACTTTGAACTCCAAGCCATAAAGATTTTTGAGCAAATTACATTCTTCAACCAGAATCTCAGCTAAACCTTGACCCACAATGCCAAAACCGATAAATGCGATTTTGAACTCCATAAATCATACACCCTGAAATTTGAAAGAGAATCGGTCGCATACTATACAGATGTTCAGTGCATCGCTAATCCACTTTTACCTTATTATATAACTAATGGTACCTAAGTATCTTGACGCTCCTAGATTCGTCTATAATTTAGGATTTGATCTTCTTGAAGGCTTCCAAAGTGGAGAAGTGTTTTCTGAATCGACTCAATATATTGGAAACGTGTTTGTGCAATGAGTTTCATAATAGCTTCAGCATCCATATGACTCGGATAAATCGAAAATAACCCATCAGCCTTCAAAACACGATGAATCTCACTCAAGAGAGTCAACCTATCCTTCTCTGAAAAATAGTGAGAATGAATCACATCATAGAGTAGAACCGTGTCAACAGCTTCATCATCTAAGGGAATAACCAACTTACCTGAAGTCTGAATAATTTCTATATTCCCAAGATTCTCTTGAGCTGCCCGCTCCCTAAGTTCACTAAGAACCTCTGCACTCTTATCCAACGCATAAATCCTCCCTTCCACCCCGACAATACGAGCAGCGGGAATCACATAATAACCGGGACCGCACCCAAAATCCAAAACCTGCTGATTCGACTGAAGACCAACCTCTTCTAGAAATGGCTCAGCCAATTCCTTCAACCAGAGCTCAACATCACCGTTCATCATAGTCAACCCTTGTATGATGACTTTAGATGTAGTTAAATATCATCATAAATTAATTAGCTAAATGAGGGAGGATTCAATTATGCCGACAGGTATCAGCGATTAAAAGGACGAGGCTATATGGCTTGAAAAGGGATCCGCTTACTTAGAGTTGGAGGAGTACAACAAGGCAATTGAATGTTTTCAAAAAGCGGTAGAAATCAATCCCAAGTCTGTTGAAGCATGGTTTGGTAGGGGAGTGGCTTTAAGAGGATTGGGTAAGTTACACGGAGCGGTTGCATGTTTTCAAAAAGCGGTAGAAATCGACCCAGAGCATGGATCATCATGGATTGGCATGGGAATGGCCTTAAGAGATTTGGGCGAACACGGTAAGGCAAAGAAATGTTTTCAAAAAGCTGAAAGGCTGGCAGCATCATTCAGGAAATAGGACAAGTACCATACCAAGTTCTTTTAACATCTAATATGAGAGGTACTCTAGGATGTGCACTATTGTGTCTTCGGAACCACAATGTAAGATATGCGGCGCAAAAATTGATGCTTTAAGCAGTAATATGCAGGGAGGTGGCACAAAGCAGTACTATGGCTTGTGCGAATGCGGCAAAAGAAGACACCGCATATGCGAAGAATGCGCAGAAAGAATTGCATACTCATGTGCCAAAACCCTCTGCCAAGAATGTGGCTTCCCCATACTCGTTGAGTACTATGACACACAGACAGGAAAAACCACTAAGTACTAGTACCTCTCGCAAGAGAAATACTGCATTCCGGGAATTATTAGCGTGTTGCTTATAGAATTCCTAATAATAATTTTAAACCGAACCGATAGATTACTAATTGGTGATTAAAATGACGATACCTAATCAGGAATTCGCAGCCAAAGTTGCTAGGGCATGGAATAAATATTTTGAAATGCTTGAAGACCCATCACATCCAGAAACAGAAGACTATTTCATGTCTACTATCGAATCATTTGTAAAACCCCTAGAAACACTTGCCAGCGAGTATCCTGCTGATGCTACAGGCGCTGATGCTGTTAGAGGAGCAACACTTAGAGTGATAAAAAATCAACTAAAAATAGGTAAGTTAAATCCGTTTCTCGAAGAAATAATTGTTGCAGGATCTCTTAACATAGCCTATTTCGTTGGGCACCCTGATGCACCATTAACTGATAAACAATACAAAAAAACAGAATACTATGAGGTAGGGCAAGAATTACGTGGAGAAGGTATTACATACCTAAAACCATTAATCCAAATTATACTTGATACAATCAGGTAGACCACCTGTTCATGAAAACTAGAAGTACAATGTCTTACACATCGTAGTATCATTTGAAAATTCTCGAAACAGAGAGGATTAATAGTAATCAATCCTTAATGCTCAAATCTCAACTTCTAACCCGAGTTCTCTTACGAGTTCCTTGTATCTGTTGCGGACTGTGACTTCTGTTACTCTGCTTACTTCTGCGATTTCTCTTTGTGTTCGGCGTTCGCCTTCTTGTATTGATGCGATGTATAGGCTTGCGGCTGCTAGTCCTGTTGGGTCTTTTCCTGCTGTGATGCCTAGTTTTCGGGCGTCATTGATGATTGTTGCTGCTTTGCGTTGGACGGCGCCGCTTAGTTGGAGGGCTTGTGAGAAGCGTGGGATGAAGTCTGTGGGTGATGCTATGGGGATTCGGACTTCTAGTTCGCGTAGGAGTAGTCGGTAGCAGCGTCCGAGTTCTTTTCTGTTGATTCTGCTGTGGTGTGCGATTTCGTCGAGTGTTCGGGGGACTTGGCGGAGTCTGCATGCAGCGTAGACGCATGATGCTATCATTGCTTCTATGCTGCGTCCGCGTATGAGTTGGTGTTCTATGGCGCGGCGGTATAGGATTGCTGCGGCTTCTTTGACTGTTCGTGGTACACCGAGTTGGCTGGTGAGACGGTCCAGTTCGCTCATAGCATAGGCTAGGTTTCGGTCGATGCTGGAGTGAACGCGTGTACGGATTTGCCATTTTCTTAGCCGGTATATCTGGGCTCGGCGGCTGGGCGCGAGTTTCTTGCCGTAGGCGTCACGGTTGCGCCAGTCGATCATTGTGCTGAGTCCTTTGTCGTGGACTGTGTAGGTCATGGGGCTGCCGACGCGGCTGCGTTTGTCTCGTTCTTCGCTGGTGAAGGCGCGCCATTCGGGGCCTTGGTCAAGCATGTGAGCGTCTAGTACTAGCCCACAGTTTCCGCATATGATTTCTCCGCGGTTTGTATCGCGGATGACATCTTTATTTCCACAGTCGGGGCAACGAAATGAAGACCTATGAGGATTGTGAGATGCTCTTTCCTTTATTCTTGGGGTTTGTTTTGCCATACCCTTTCTTCCTCCTTTTTCATACGAAGATGGTGTGGTGTGGAGAGTGGACTATTTGTGTGAGCGTCTCCCACGCCTTAAAAGAGAAGGTTATCTTGGTCTTTTTCATTGTCCGTGGGTGGATGACGATAACTCTTTAGATTGGTTTTTTGTTGAAAGTATCCCCGTTGGTTTGGCGAAACCCTTTTAAGGCTTCCCATAAGAAAGCGGCGTCTCAGCCTTTTAAACCTTTCTTTTAATGTCTAGTGCATCTAATTTGTAGTGATTTCAGCACCATCTTTTGTGACAAGGAATGTATGCTCTGTCTGTGCTACTTTGCTCCCTGCAATATCTGCTAGTACGCTGTATTGGTGTAGGACTCCTTTAGTTGTGAGTTCCCGTAGACCGAGGGCAAGGCTGAGTTTTGGTATATGTTTAGCGATGTAGCGGCGGCTGAAGGGCAGGCTTTTGAATTCCTTGGCTGCAAGGCGTATGATTTTTCGGGCGCCTTGGTTTCTGAGCGGTATGCGGACAGGGTTAAGACTGAAAATGAGATATTGCCCAGTTTCGTGTACGCTTCCGCTGCCTGTGCTGGCAAAGGTTTCAAGGGCAAAGGCTTCTCCTTCTTCGAGTGTGGCGCCGTGAGGAACGGTGATATTGGGAAGGCTTTTCGGTCCGTGTAGGAGGTATTCGTCTAGTTGGTGGCCGCTAAGGTCCCTTATTGGGCGGTAACCGTATCCCTTGATGGTGTCTTCTATTAGTTTGCCAAGGTCTTTTGCTTTGGCTTTTGGTTTGACCAGTTCGAGGGCTTTTTCTAGGGCTTCTCGACTCGCTACTACAAGATTATCTAGGGTGGAATCAAAGCTTATCGTGAGAGCAGTATCAGCAATGAAGCCATCGATATGGACACCAATATCTAATTTGACGATGTCGCCTTCCTGAATTGTAGTTGTGTCTTCTTCTGGACTGGAGTAATGGGCAGCTACTTCATTGATTGAGATGTTTGTGGGAAATGCGATGCCCCCACCTAATTCAATGATACGAGCTTCTGAGGCTTCACAGAGATCAAGCGCCCGGGAACCAATTTTGATCATGGAGGCGATTTCTTCTCGAACTTGACGGGCGATTTTACCAGCTCTGCGATATTTGTCTTCCTTAGATTCTTCCTCATCAGAAGGTTCAGGAACTTCTGCGGCGGGCTTGGGTGAAGTTTCAGCAGTTTCTTCTGAGGGGGCTTTAGAAGGTTTTGGCTGCTTTTCTTTGGCGGGCTTGCGTTTGGCCATTGTTGTCTTTTTCCTACTCAGTTTGGTTGCGTCAGTTGGTGGAGTGTTCTTTAAGGTTTATGCTGAATGAGTGAAATGTTTCCATGATGAGATTTATGATTGACTATAAAGACAAATACAATTTTTAGGTCTTCAGGGTATATTCGAGAAAGGGAAGAACATTGTCTGCTACAGCGAAACGTTTACAGGATATGCTCAGGCAGATGGAAAGTACTACACCAGGTATTGAAGCGAGTGCCGTTGTGACCGCTCAAGGGCTCCCAATTGTAGCGGCGATGCCCCAGACAATTAATGAGGCTATTGTTGCGGCAATGACAGCTGCTCTTGTAGGAGTTGCTGAACGCGCTTTATCTGAAATTCCACGTGGCAATTTACAGCAGGTCACTATCGAAGCAGAAAATGGATATATTATTTTGAAAGGAGCAGGACCCAACGCAATTCTTACATCATTGGTGAAAAAGAGTGCTAATCTGGGTATGGTTTTTCTTGTTATGAAACGTTACAGCAAGGAAATCGCCACAATATTGGGTTCCTAATAGCACCTGATTCCTTAGGTTCTCAGGAAAGGCAATTCTATTTAATTCATTTTAACAAGATATTCTGATTTATTCTTATGACTTGAAAGGTGGCGGCTCTGGTTCGCCCGTCGTTCACTTCATTCTTTTCGTCAGTGCTTCTTCAGGATCGTCATCATAGCCGCCAATCTTCTAGAAGCGGTTGTTGCTACTTAAGGCTTCTTAGAAGTGGTTCTACTACTGCACGAATTTTTTCTTGAACTTCGCGGATTGGAATTCCTGCCTCGATAATAGTGAAATTCTTTTCTTGGGCTCGATTGAGGAAAACTTGGCGTACTTTCTTTAGGAAGGCAACATATTCAAATTTTTCACGGAACCCCTGTTTTCTTTTACGACCCAAACCTGTGGATGGCGGTACATCTAGAAGGATAGTGAGGTCCGGTGAGATGGCGAAGTGGTTGATTGTAGCTACCCAATCTAGGGGAAGCCCAGAAGATGACTGATAGGCAATGGACGATTCAACATATCGATCACTAATTACTACAAATCCTTTATTCAAAGCAGGATTAATTTGCCGTTGGGTATGTTTGACCCGATCTGCCGCAAAGAGCAAGGCATCAGTTGCTGGTGGTATGGTCTTGTCACGAAGGATACGTCGAATAAGTCTACCAATTTCAGAATCAGTTGGTTCATGTGTTGAAAGTACTGGGAGATTTTGTAGCGTCACCCATTCAGCAAGTCGTTTTGTATGAGTAGTTGTACCACTTCCATCGATGCCCTCAATTGCGATGAAAATACCACGCACCATTTTCATTACCTTCTATCCATAATGCTGCAACGCCGACAACATCATGAAAGAGTTTAAGGTTTTCTAAAATGAGATGTATATGATTTACTGTTGAAACAAAGAGGAGATTGCAGTTTTTTGACAATTGAGCCAATTTTTGCTTCTTCCATCTTCACGATTTCAATGCGCTGTCAAGTCTATCAGGTTCTGTGTTATGATTACGCAGATTCTGATGGTCTCTATGCGCAAATTCTTCAAGATGAGGAGGCTTTTGCAAAGGAAACAGAAATGCTACGGGAAAATATGAAGAGATTTTTGGATGCAGAGAAGGTCTATATCAATGGAGAGCGGGTTCAACAGCAAATTCTCCATGTGGATATTGGGTTGCGTGGTGCCGCGGATCTCCCCTACATTCAATGGGTAATTTTCTTTCAAGGCTCTCCCAAAAAAGGAGAAAACGTGTTAGCTAGTGATGTAGAGGAAGAAATAGTTGAGTATGATCTTGAAGTTCTTTATCTACTTCCAAGGGGAACTGGTATCATACAAGTTCAAACACCTATGGAATATGAGGTGCGTGAACACCTACTATTTGTTTGGTCACGAAAAGGTGACAAAGTTGGGGGACATGAAGAGGTTGTTTTCCAACTTCCATCATAATGAATAGAAATCAAATTTAAAATTTGATTGAGTAAAAATGTTACTGGATTCAAGCTTTACCCGTTTACTATGCGTCCACAGAATATACAATATTTACTATCGGATGATATCTTATTGCCACAGAAGGGACACTTCCCAGGCTTTGAGCGTTTAGCACGTTTGGGTTTCTCTGAAGCAGGAGGCGCGGGAATAGTTGTAGCGGGAGCCCCTATAATGGCTCGAAGCCCGTCTAGGATATTCTTAATTTTAGCAAGCTCTTTTTCGATTATCTTCAATTGCTTGTTGACATCGCTTTTGGAAATTTCGTCGATTCGTGCACGGACTTGAAGTGTCTCCTTGTCAAATTCAAGTTGTTGTTGATGCACCTCAAGTTGACTAAGCCAGCGATGAGCCTTATCTAACTCAGCGCCTAACTGCTGAGTTATTTCATCCATTTTGGATTGATATTCATTAGCAAGCCGCTTGTAAACGGACTCTTCAACTTCTCCAGATTTATGAAGTTCCTCAAGGCGTTTCAATCGATCTTCCTGTTCCTTTTGTTCTTGTTGAAGTGTTTCAAGAGGAGTGCCCGCTTTTTCTTCCAGATTCTTAATTTCCTTCATTAACGGTTCAAGTTTAGCTTCAACTGATTCTACCTGTTTCTTTGCTTTTGCTTCAGTAAATTCACCGACCAATTGTTTGACTCGTATGGTTTCCAGTTCCTCTTCAATGGCGGTTTTCTGCTCTCTTAATTGCTCTAGTTTCCCACGCAAGATAAGAGCAGCTTCAACTGCAGCTGGTATTTCTTCATCAGCTGAAACCGTTGCTTTGTCTGATGGAGCAGATGATTTTGACTTAGGAGTAGACTCTGATGAACCCATGGTAGGAGATTTCGGTGTTGTCTTTAAGCGCGTCCCACAAAAATGGCAAAAAAATGCTTTTGGCTTGGGTTTTCGTCCACATATGTGACACTGGTTTTGCGGCATTTTTCTCAGTCCCAGAACTCTACTGTGATACTTGCCAGAACACCCTTAAAAAATCGGGGTTTTACTATTCAGAATCTTAGATGAAATGAAATATTCCCAAAAACTGTAGTGCCACAAAGAAAGCTGATGTCAGGAAGGGCACAGAAAGGTTATCGTCAAGATGGAGTGGGAGTAGTTCAATAAGTCCAGCCAGTACTGAACATAAGAGTGCTGATAATGGAGTTACGATAAAGAGGAGGAGAAAGAAGGCAAGGGAGAAACCAGTAATTGAGCCTTCCAGAGTCTTCTTGCGGTTGAATGGATAGTGATGAGTTCCATAGAGGAGTCCTCCTACAGTTGAAAAAGAATCTCCAATTAGGAAGACACAAACACTGGAAACTGCAATCAGCGGGTAAGGTAGAACAGCTGTAAAGATGAACAGTGGCAATATCACACCTATAGCAAAGAGTAGAGGAGAGAGAACATATTGCCCTATCTCATCTTCACGCCCTGCTGCTTGTACAACTGTTGCGATTAAGGGAATACGAATGCCATAACTCCGTAGTATTTCAGAAACTAGAAAGACGATGCTAATAATTGTGACAATGGATAGGATAGGAAAATGCCAGGAGATATCATCTAACCATAGGAGGGGAATGATAACAGCGCTAGCATGAATAAGTTGACGGAAGATTTCCTGACCACGACGACGGGGAACATAAACTTGGACAGAAGGTGATGATAAGACAGGAATTAATTCGCGTAAGTCTGGTTTTGTTACAACTGATCTGACATGTCGTCGAACAACACGATCTGGACGAAAACCAATAGGTAGATCGGAGAAGTCCAATAGTGGGATGTTGTTCCGATCGTTGGCAACTGTGACGACTTCGCAATCCTGAAGCTGGTGACGACCAATTAGTTGTTGAACTTCTTCCCTTTTTGATTGTCCTCGACAGTCCAAAGCAGCGATGTGCCCTGTCAAGAGTCCATCAGTTAGTTCAACTCGTATGCCTGCTGCGAAATGAGCTCCTACATTTGTAGCTAGCCTGTGAACTACAAAATCTGGAATTCCAGCACTGATGAGAACCATTATATGTCCTTGTTTTCGAAGGAGTTGTATGGTTTCACGCACTCCACGAATTAGTGCACTCTGGTCTGTCATTCGTAATAACCAATCTTTTGGTGCTCCTCGAAGTAATTTGTAGGCGTACCGCATGAACGAGGCAACTTCCATTAAACGAGCTTCATAGAGGATTCCAAGGATAACAAAGGCAATGGATTGGATTAAACCAAACCGAGCAAATATCTGAGAAAGCCAGAATCTTCTAATGATGACACCGTCTACGTCAAATATAATGAGTCGACGTCGTTCTGGCAGAACCATAATATTCACCTACACTGCATGCAACCTTTTTATGGTTGGCGAGATTCAACTGGTTCATTGGTAAGACAACAATATTTTACGCAGTATCTGCAAAGAGAACAATACAAGAAGTATCAAGGTGCCATTGAATGCGACGATTTCTATATGCGGATCCCACAGTGTGTGTGGGCTGCCGAATTTGTGAGGTTATTTGCAGTTTTCATTGGGAGAAGACACTTAATCCTAAGAAAGCTAGAATCCGTGTGCGGCGTGTAGATCCCGGTCTCGATATTGTAGTTGCATGTCGAAATTGTGCTGAGGCATGGTGTGTTGAAGCATGCCCAGAAGCTGCGCTTCGACGAAATAAGAAGGGAATTATTGTAGTTGATAAGAAGAAATGCCGGGGATGTGGTTCATGTGTTGAAGCATGCCCCTTCGGCGCAATTTTCCTTAATCCTGAAACTCAAATTGCCATCAAATGTGTAGCTTGTGGTTTTTGCACTTCATATTGTCCTGTGAAGACTCTCCGTATTCTAACAGAGGAGGAGCTGGCAACTTTGAAACAGCAGAAGGTAATCCGCCATGAATGCGGAAGTTTGCTTGAAGAATTACGTGTGCAGCGCGAAGAGAACGGAGGTGAACCTTGATGGTAGGAAAAAGGGAACTTGGAGGCTATGCGGGTAAGCAGTTGCATGTTGATTTAACAAAACAAACCTGTAAAGCGATTCCCCTTGACCGGAAATTTGCTTTAACCTATCTTGGAGGGCAAGGATTTGCTTCCCGAATATTATATGATTCTGTGAAGCCATCTACAAAACCGCTTGGACCAGATAATGTATTGATCTGGGCCACTGGTCCATTTACTGGAACTTTATGGCCCCAGGCTGCTAGGTACGTGGTTGCAGCGAAATCTCCTCTGACAGGAATTTTTGGTGAATCCCACTCAGCAGGTCATTGGGGTCCAGAACTTAAGTTTGCAGGTTTTGATACAATTGTTGTACATGGTCGAGCAAAGAAACCCGTTTATCTCTTTATCGACGACGGAGAAGCAAGACTTGAGAACGCAAAGGAGGTATGGGGACATAATACAGAAGAAACGGAGGAGATAATTAAGGAGAACCATGATGACCCTACTCTGCGTGTTTCTTGCATTGGACAGGGTGGTGAGAATCTTGTCCGATACGCTGCAATCATTAATGATTATGACAGAGCTGCTGCCCGCTCAGGAATGGGTGCGGTTGCAGGAAGCAAGCGTTTGAAGGCTGTCGCTGTCCGCGGCAACCAAGATATTCCTATTGCTAAACCAGACCGATATCTGAAGGTAATCGATGAATTACATCGTAAAATGCTAGCTAGTCCTTTTACAGCTAGTCGGGCAGAATACGGCACTACGAATCTTGTTGAATTGATGCAGGAGATTGGGCGGCTTCCCAGTTACAATATGCGTTCTGGCGTATTTGCAGAATATCAAAAGATTGGTGGAGAAGCAATTAAGCAGAAGTATCTTGTAAAACCCCGTGCAGACTATGCATGTCTACAACGTTGCGGACGTTATACGATTGTACGAACTGGACCCTATGCTTATTGTGGAGGCGGACCCGAATATGAAACACAATCAGCGCTAGGTAGTCGCTGTGGTAATGATAATCTTGAATCCATACTATATGGACATCATCTGTGCAACCTATATGGCTTAGACACTATCTCAACTGGTGCAACAATAAGTTGGGCAATGGAATGTTGGGAGCAGGGATTGATTACTGCAAAGGATACCGGAAACATTGATTTAAGCTGGGGAAATCATGAGGCGATTATCCAGCTGATTCATCTTATTGCGAATCGAGAGGGTTTTGGTGACCTTCTTGCAGAGGGTAGTTATCGGGCTGCTCAGAAAATTGGTCGGGGTTCGGAGCAGTATGTCATGCATAGTAAACGACAAGAGATTGCTGGTCAAGAACCTCGTGCCCAGAAATCCATGGGGTTGGCTTCAGCTACTGCTGCCAGAGGAGCTGACCATCTTTATGCGTTCCCAGTTCTTGATGAGGTAGGATTTGATGAAGAGATTTCCATACGATATGGAACTCAGTATCTACCAGAAATTGGTGACCGACTTAACCCAAAATACAAGGGAATCATGGTGAAGGAAAACGAGGATTTTTGCGCTGTTGTGGAATCACTCGGTGTATGCAAATATGGAACACTAATCCCACCGGTGCTTTTCTATGACGATGTTGCCGCTGCCTTTGAGGTCACAGTCGGCATAACTCTGAATGTTGCTGACATTAAACAAATTGGTGAACGAGTAGTAAATCTAAATCGTTGTTTCAATGTTCGAGAAGGAATCAGGCGAAAGGATGATTCACTTCCACATAGATTGACTAAGGTACCTGCCCCTGATGGACCCGCTAAGGGTCAAATCGTTGAGCTTGATGAAATGCTGAATGAATATTACGAGAAACGAGGGTGGCGACTAAGAGATGGTTTACCAACAGAGAAAACACTACGTAGATTAGGTTTAGAGGATATTATTGCAGATTTAGCTAAGCATGGTGTGAAGTTGCCAGCCTAATTGCTAAGATAAATTGATTTCTTAAGGAAGGTTTAAATCTAAACTTTGCTTCATCCAATTGCCTTGGAGTGAGAAGAATTGAAAATACTTTTGACTGGACCTCATTTATCCGGGAAAAGTACGTTAATTAAGCGTCTTGCTGGGAAACAGATTATCAGCATCGAGGTCAACGGTACTACAGTAGGATTAGATCATGGCATCGCTGAAGTGATGGGTGTTCCTGTTCGACTGTTTGGAACTCCAGGATTAGCGAGATTTAAGGTGCTTCGCCGAATCATATCAGAGGGTGCTGATGGAATCTTTTTCGTTGTGGATGCAAGTAATCCAGATGGTGATGCAGAAGCTCGTTATATTTGGACTGAAATTAGTGACTTAATGCCAACTGTTCCCTGTATCATTGCCGCGAACAAACAGGACCTACATAATGCACGAACACCTGAACGCATACGACATGATCTAAGTTTCATGGTTGGTGTACCAGTCATCCCAGTAAGTGCAACTACAGGAATTAATGTGGACAAGCTACTCGGGGCAATGATGATGCTAATTGTCTTTGAATGGAGCCCTCTTCTCCGAGCCTTCACGAAAAGCAGCGGACAGAGTTTCAAAGAGTTAGCAAAGAATCTGGGTGTAACAGAGCAACAAATTCGTAGTTATCTGCGCTGGTTCGAGCTTCGAAAGATGATTATTGTTGACTGGGATAAACAAAGCGCGCGTCTTGCCAAAGGTGTTGACCAACTTCTAAGGCAATGGTAGCAAACTTAAAAGCAATCAACGCACCAAAATTGAATCTGGGTTCAATTATGACTACCCCAAATAGCACTTGGAAAAACATTCTTCGCATCCTTGAGGAGTATGGGGTGGTTCACCTAACGCTAATTGACCCTGATCCTGGCAAGCAGACATCGAATGATGCAGCACGTATTGCTAAACTAGCTGAAGAAGCAGGTACCAATGCAATCATGGTTGGCGGATCGACAGCTTATGGTATCATTGATGAAACAATTAAAGGAATTAAAGAGCAAGTGAAAATTCCTACCATTTTATTTCCTGGGAACATATCAGGACTCTCCCACTATGCAGATGCTGTCTTCTTCATGAGCTTGCTTAATTCCAGGAATCCCTACTGGCTAATTGAGGTGCAAATGCTTGGGGCACGATATATCAAAGCATTCAATCTTGAACCAATTGGTATGGCTTATCTCATTGTAGCCCCCGGTGGCACAGCAGGCTTTGTAGGAGATGCCCGACTAATACCACGTGATAAGCCAGAGATTGCTTTGGGATATGCGCTAGCAGCTCAATATCTCGGGTTTAGCCTAGTATATCTTGAAGCAGGTTCAGGAGCAAAGGATGCAGTACCAATTCCCATGGTTGAAAAAGTCGCAAAGAACTTAGACATCCCACTTGCTGTTGGAGGAGGTATTAATTCACCTGAACAAGCTGCAGAAGTTGCTAAGGCTGGCGCTGATATCATTGTTCAAGGCACTATAGTAGAGAATACAATACTGCAGGACGGAGGCAAACAACTCCGTCAAACAATTAAGGCAATTCACCAAGCTAAACAGAAAGGCTAGCCTATTACAGCAACAGATCTATCCTCCACCTATTGGCGGAAAAATTGCTACAATGTCATTATTTGTGAGTGATGTTTGGAGACCATCTAGCAGTCTAACATGACGCCCATTGACGAGTATATGGAAGTGAGTCTTGAGGGAGCCATCTGGTTCGAGAAGCATTTGACGGAATTTATCACCAAATTGGCCTACGAGTAAATCTACCAATTCCTGGATACTCGAAGCCTTTACCTGGATTTCCTTTTCACCTGTTATGGCACGAAGACTTGTGAAGAATCTGACTGTCACAGTTCCCTTTGAATCAACCATCACAATTCACTCAAGATTGTCCTTCAAAAGACAAGGCACGATGAGGACATATGGAAACACAGACCCCACAACCGTAACATTCATCGTGATTCACAGTAGCCTTTTCCTTTTCAGCATTGACAGAAATTGCAGAGTATGTACAGGATTGGGAGCATAGTCCACATCCAGTGCATTTTTCTTCATCGACTT
>JABXGU010000556.1 GCA_016550415.1 archaeon
AGAAAAACAGGATGTTCGAAAGGCAAAGGTGGCTCTATGCACATTGCATCACCTGATATAGGATTGCCAGGAAGTTCCGCTATTGTTGGTGGGACAATACCTATAGCTGCTGGGGCAGCGTTAGCCTTTTCCATGCAAAACAAGGATGCCGTTTCTGTTGCCTTCTTCGGTGATGGAGCAGCCCACGAAGGAGTATTTTATGAATCTCTCAATTTCGCTTCACTCAAGAAATTACCAGTAATCTTCTTTTGCGAAAACAATCTCTACTGCACCCATCTAAGTATAGCAGCCACTCTTGCGGACACTAATATTTACAAGAAAGCTGAAGCCTTTGGGATGCCTGGAATTAGAATTGATGGCAACAACGTAATGGAAGTTTACAAGGTGGCAAAGAAAGCAATAGAAGATGCCCGTAATGGAAAGGGACCAACTTTGATAGAGTCCATGACTTATAGGTGGCGAGGACACGTTGGACCCTATGATGATTTAGACCAAGGTCTCAGAAGTAAAGAGGAACTAGACCTTTGGATGAACAGGTGCCCCATTAAAATGTTGAAGAAGTTTCTGCTAGAACAGGGCATTATGTCTGAGTTAGAAAGAGATCAGATACATAAAGCTATTTCAGAAGAAATAGAGGAGGCAGTTAAATTTGCAAAAGAAAGTCCTTATCCAGATGAGAACGACCTTCTCCATGACGTATTCAAAGCCAAATAGGCGCGTGAAAGTTTTTGAGAAAAATAGGAGTGAAAAATTACTAAAGTCCACGCCGTATTATGCATACTCACAAAATTCAACGAATTGATTTGGAGACAAGATTGGGCATGTCATGGAAGTCAAAGGTGAACATACATGCGGAAAATTACCTACGTTGAAGCGATCAATGAGGCTTTGCACCAGATAATTTCAAAGGATACTCGCGTGTTTTTGATTGGGCAAGGGGTCACCAGTCCATGGTATGTTGGAAGCGCTACAGTCGGTCTTATCGATCGGTTTGGTCAAAGGAGGATAATTGATACCCCTACATCTGAAAATTGTATAACAGGCGTGGCACTAGGCGCAGCATTAACACGAATGCACCCCATATTATGCTATCCAAGAATGGACTTTATGTACTATGCCATGGATCAAATAGCAAACCACATTGGAAACTGGCATTATATGTTTGGAGGACAACTAAGTGCTCCCATAACAATTTGGGCAATCGTCAACAGAGGGGGAGAGCAAGCAGCACAGCATTCACAGGCAACACACGCTATTCTTATGCATATTCCAGGCCTTAAGGTTGTCACACCGAGCACGCCGTATGATGCTAAGGGGCTTCTCGTCGCTAGCATAGAAGAGGATAATCCAGTCGTCTTTGTTGATGACCGCTGGTTGTATCAGCATGTAGGAGAGGTTCCCGAAGAATTATATTCGGTTCCAATAGGGAAAGGGGTGGTTAGACGTAAAGGTGAGGATGCAACTGTGGTAGCAACTTCTTATATGGTTTATGAAGCAATTGAGGCTTCTGAAAACCTTAATAAGGAAGGTATAGATGTCGAAGTTTTAGACCTACGCTCGCTTAAACCTCTAGATGAGAATCTTTTATTTACATCAGTAAAAAAGACAGGAAAGTTGATTGTTGTAGATAGTGGGTGGAAAACTTGTGGTGTAGCTGCTGAAATTTCCGCTAGGATTGCAGAAAACGACGTTTTAAAGTCGTTGAAAGCACCTATCATTCGAGTTTCATTACCTGATACCCCTGCTCCTGCTAGTTCAGCCTTGGAACAAGTTTATTATCCAAAGGCAGAAAAAATAATCCAAGCCGTTAAGAAGATTTTGGAGATGTAGCCATGGTATATAAGGTTCCCTTTGTAAATTATCCTGAACATTACCGTCGTATGTGGAATGAAGTTATTGATGCAATCTCAGAAGCATTATCTAAAGGTGACTTGATACTTCGTGGACAGCTAAAGCAATTCGAAAATGACATAGCTTCATTTATTGGAGTAGAATATGTAGTTGGACTTAACAGCGGGACTGATGCTCTTTTCCTGTCACTAAAAGCTGCTGGAATAGGCCCGGGAGATGAAGTTATTACAGTTGCTCACACATTCGTAGCTACAATAGCAACCATTGTCCATTGCGGAGCCACACCGATACTAGTAGATGTCGGAGAAGATATGAACATGGATGTAGAGCAACTAGAGCGAAAAGTATCCTCAAAAACGAAAGCTATCATACCAACCCATCTCAATGGTCGATTATGTAACATGGATAAATTGATGGCAATTGCAGATGAATATAGTTTAATAGTAATTGAGGACGCCGCACAAGCTTTGGGAGCAGGCTTTAATGGCAAAAAAGCGGGTTCCTTTGGATTAACTGGTTGCTTTAGCCTTTATCCAGCAAAGATGCTTGGAGCAGCAGGAGATGGAGGATTTGCG
>JABXGU010000557.1 GCA_016550415.1 archaeon
CCGAGGAAGGCAGAGATATGAGTTCAGAACCCCCAACAATTGAAGCCTTCAAGAACCGCATTTATCCCGAATGGCAATCTGTTATGCCTCAGATTCGAGAACATCTCAGAGCTATGGAACGCAAGGCTGTAGACCCTGAATTAATGGCACGTCTTCTTGGACAAGAAGAATAACCTCCTTGCAAAGGAGCAGATAATAATAACCTGCTCCACTACCACATTTTTTCGTGATACCTTAGTTATTTAGTTGTTATTCAAACAAGTGAATAGGTCATCCTATAAAATCCAGTAAAGCCTAACAGATGACTCCATGGCAGGGGAACAGCTGTATATTCAGTAATTTCGAAGCCTATATGTTCATAGAGCGCCTTTGCACGCATATTCGCGTTAATGACTTCAAGCTTCAATGTTCTATACCCTCGTTCACGACCGTATCGAATGAATTCTTGTATCATCTTGGTCCCAATTCCCTGTCCCTGAGCGGATGCCACAACAGACAGATTATCCACCCAAAGCACATTAGGTTGAACCCTACGAAACCAAAACAGCCCGCTCACGACCATGATCTGAAAAACACGAATGTGATACGTTCGAAGCCATGTATTCAAACCTACCTGAATTAGTTCACCTTTGATATCTTTCGCTCCACCAATTCCAACGAGTTCGTCATTTTGAAGAACCACGAGACCATAATCAGGATTTATTGAGTTTGCAATTAGAGAGATGCCCTTATCACGTGGACTTAGTAAGTAGCGGAACTTCCTTTCGAACGTGTCATAAATCAGTTTAGCTGCTGGAAGTCGGAGTTCTTCAGATAGACCCCATCGAAGATAAAAGGACAAGATACCACCACGTTTTCATTGAATTCAGATCCATAAAATGGTAGGGTTCAACGACCTGTTAATGCTCTGAGAAATGCTGTAATGAATCCAACCAAAGTAAAAGAAAAGCGGAGAAGATACTGTCGTGGTGGAGGATAATAGAGGATATGGGGTGATGTAAAGGGATCAGATAAATCATGGGCAAACTGATTTTCTCGATGCTGATAATACCACTGCCATAAAATCCGTCGGTCCAAACGACGCAAAGGAACTTTCAATTCATAGCGAATAGGATTTTCCGGGTCACCTTTCTTCTTGTGCTCTTTCCATTGGTTCCATTTGATTCCCGTGAATACATGGAAACAGTTACTGACTCGAACTACCGGTCGTTTATCAATAAATACCAGATTGTAGAGTGGTTGGTCTAAAACCCAAATCTCGTAATTATGACGCCCCCAGGGAAATGATTCAAAGGATGCTGTTTCACGTCGGACTGACCCAGCGGTCACCTGCTTCTTATGGCGATAGATTTCTACACCATGCCCACCATAACGTGGTGGACCTCCTGAAGCTACAACAACGCGAGTTAGATTCCCCGTTTGGAGGTTAAAGTGAATCTGAATCTGTTCATAATCGTGAAGGTGGTCCTTGTTGAACTGTCGCCAGTGACAATCCTGTCGTTGCCAATAGACTTCGTAGATTATACAAAGCCGCTGATCCCGATAATCATGAACTAGGCGATATCCAATAAAATCTGGTGGTACAGGCATCCGCCCATGCCCAAGCGGATCTAATACAATTGGCTTATAACGCTTAGCTAGTGCATCACAATAGGCCACATCATAGGCTGGTGATACAAATGGATCTCGTTTGTCAAATTCAAGGGTATATGAGTGCTTCTCAATGGAGACTTGCAATGCCGGGCAGTTCCTCTTTGGTCAATCACTAGTAATTCAGTAATTTGTGCAATATCACGTTAAATTTTGCCCTCATCTACCAGTTCTGTGCATTTCCTCAGGAGAAAAACAAGATTACAATCACAGCTTTTCTCCCAATCTTTAATCATGTCTAAGCGTACAATCTATGAACTCACAAGTCTAATTTAGAGGCATTGATTCATGATGCTATGAAATTCACCTTACAACGTGGTTAATATTCCGAATTCGACAATTAACGATGTTTTCAGAAACATAACCCATAGGTTTAAATGGAAAAATATAAGGAACGCGTGTTAGACGTTCCCAGGCGTCTTCCCGTACAATCTTTGTAATTATTTTGACCGTTGGCACTTCCCGAAAAAAACCAACAAACTGTAACGGATGCGTAATGAATGACCTCATTGGACTTACTCAACGTGGCAATCGCGATTCTTTTTTTAGGACTTATAGCTGTTCTCGCTTACAAAAAGCAAATCGTCACAAAATCGGGTCTAGTTGCCGCCTTTGTCGTCGGATTGATTGTGTGGCTGCTAACCTCTTGGGCGTGGTTCATGATAATGCTATCCTTCTTTCTCATAACTGCTCTATTCACGCACTTCAAATATCAACGAAAACGATCTCTTGGTGCTGCCCAAGATAAACACGGAGCTCGGGCTTGGTCCAATGTTGTAGCAAATGGTCTCTTGC
>JABXGU010000558.1 GCA_016550415.1 archaeon
CTCCTGCATAACCCGGTTATAAAGTCCTTCATCAACGCGGCGATGAGTGATTCCTACACCAATAGCTGAAAAGGGATTAACCGGCTCCGATTTCATCTGCCACAAACGATCCCGATGCAATATGAAAGTATCATATAGTCCGTGGTCTGCTCGACCTGAAAGAATTCGCCAGCCCTTTGGCTCCTTATCATACCTCTTCTTCATCTCCATTAGAAGATCGCCAATGGCTTTCACGGGCACAGAGCAGACCTCAACAAATCAGGTTTCCTTACAATAACTAAAGAAGGCTGCGGTTTAGGCGGAATAATGGTGGTGCGGGGGCTGGGAGTTTCCGTCACGACACAACCTATGCCATGACCTTTGAACCCAGGAACGCCTACGCGACAGGGGCCTAAACCCTGCACCTCTAATTTCCATCCTTTAATGGGAGGGAATTAACCATACTTGGCTACCCCCGCAACGGGTAAGATGGTGCCCCAGCCGGGATCTTCGGTCAGCACATTCGATGCCCAACATTCGAACCCGGGTCTACGGGGCGAAAGCCCATAATGATTGACCTGGCTTCGCAGCTCGACTAATTAAGTCAATTCGCTACTACACTACTGGGGCGTAGTTGGAGCATACTGTTCTTTCGTTCAAAAAGCTTTCCACATTCTCCCAGAGAAAAAAATTGTCTTGCTATAAAGAAGGAAGTGGTGGACTGGCCGGGATTTGAACCCGGGGCCTCGAGTGTGCAAGACTCGCGATCTACCACTGATCTACCAGCCCACATGAATACATAATTAGGGTCGCTTGTTTTTGAGCGCATTCGGGGAGTTAAAAAACTTTTGCGGTGAAGGTGCATAAGAAGGATTGGGTTCTGCCGAAGAAATCTTAAGTGAAGAGGACATTACATTGATGAAAGTGATGGGTGAGTAGACGTGGTCTTGCCAGGACTTGATTCGCCGCGAGTTCGTAATGCGGTTCATCGGATACTGAATCCGCGTGGAGCACTGGCACACTATTTGTGGGAAAGTATCCCTATTTATGGACACTATTTTGGCGAAATCACTTTCCGACCGAATATGCGTATCCTTGATGTGGGTTGCGGTGTTGGGCGTACAACCCTAGAACTGGCGTATCGCTCTCCGAAGGGAAAAATCGTCGGTATCGATATCAATCCTGCTTTAACTGCTTGTGCCAACCAGTTAGCCCAACTCTTCGAAATCGGTGACAGAATACGCTTCTTTGCAGGAGACATCGTCGAAAAAGCCACCATCCCCAAAGGCGAAACCTTCGACCTAATTTATACTCGCCACGTTCTCGCAGACCTAAAACAAGAAGGACTCAAAGAACTAGCCCGCCATCTAACACCCGATGGACTACTAGTCGCCGTCGAACCCGACTACTCAATGACACGCGCCTATGGACTCCCCCACCTAGACTCCCAATTTCGCCGCGAAGGCGAAGTCACCTTCGAATCAGGACTCAACGGAGGCAACCTCCGCTGCCTCCTCCAAGAAGCACGACTCAAAGTCACACTCTTCGAACCCCGATACCACATCTTCACAGAAAAAGACAATAAATGGCTAACCTTTGCCAAAAAACGCCTCGCCACCGTATACGAAGAAGAAATACCAAAAGTTGAAGCCCTACGCTTCCGCCGCGGCAACCAATGGGTAGACGACCGAATCACCCGCCTCCGAAACCAAATCACAGAACTCGGACACCTAACACGACGCCACACCTTCACACACATCTTCATCCAATTCCTAACCCAAGCCACCAAGAAATAACACCAAGGCAAATACTCACCAGCCATCGTGAACCCGAAGCATTTTTAAATCACGAAAAACTCTTACCCCCCTTGGCGCAATCAGAGTCAGTATGCTCGATAACGAGCCGACCAGAAGCGCTAACACCGCAGAACCTAATGGCGCTGCAACCCCGAGCACAAGGGCGCGTAACGCCCACCAATGACGGGTTGCATTCCACCTGCGGAACAACCATGCAGACCCGAGCAAACCAGCAAGCCCAAATATAGCCCTGGACTCTCCGGTCTAAGATACGTCCACCTCGACAAACGATGCAACACCATCAATCCCAATATTAGCACCCACACACACCCACCGCCAATCAGTCCCAACAACAAGGGACAAACAATTCCAATGCGACCAAAAATAACACTGGTTGATCCTGCCAGACCCGACTGCTATGGGGATGAGACTAAGATATGCAAGTCGCACGCCTGTAACTATGTACAGGAGTGGCACACCGCTCAGTAACACGTTGACAACCTACCCTCCGGACGGAGACAACCACGGGAAAATCGGTGCCATGAGAAGTATTTGTGGAGTTAATACAGGATATCAGCGATGAACTAACGATGGAGTCAATAATCAGTGAAGACCCTCAAGTCTTCAAAGCATACCTATGTGGATTCTTTGATGGGGAAGGTTCATTCTTAGTCAGGGCAAAACCTGACCCAAGATATCGAACTGGGAAACAACTTGTCCTACGTATCGAGATTTCACAAATAAACGGTGAGATTCTTGAATACCTCCAATCGAAGATTCAAGTAGGTCATGTGTATTACTTCAAAAAACGACACATATACAGCTGGGTAACCCATGATTTACCCAGCCTTATCAAGCTTACAGAATTACTCCGTGAATATGTCATCGTAAAGCGCAATGAACTCGAACGTTTTATTAGAATCATTGCTCTTGTCCAACAGAAAAGCCATCTTAATGAAGATGGTCTATCTCAAATTCTCCACATATGGAATGACACCGATCCCGAGACTGTGGCTAATCTCCGATAGACGACGACGCCTGGAATGGTCCGCCGTCCAAAGCCAACCATGCATGTATGGTGCGCGCCAGAGGATGGGTCAGCGGCTGATTAGGTTGTTGGTGAGGTAACGGCTC
>JABXGU010000559.1 GCA_016550415.1 archaeon
GTGCTGGTAATGGAACAGCAGAAAATATCGTGAATGTTATGGCGGACTCTTTTGAGAAGGATGGGCATGCTTCAGCTAATCGCACTCCAGGTATTACAGAGGGGATGCTACATTCACTAGGTCATGGTATTGGATTAGATGTACACGAATATCCTCGATTGTCATTAGAGCCAACCCCTATACTTCCTAACGCTGTAATTGCAATTGAACCTGCTCTCTATTATCCGAAAATTGGTGGAATTCGAATCGAGGAAGATGTTGTAGTCACAAAGAAAGGATGTCGTGTAATTACTAAACTACCAAGAACCTTGAATGTATAGACTCACAAGCAAGGATTTGATCACTCCTCATCAGGTGTTTCTTTTACAGATCCTCTGACTTTTTGAATGGTATTGAGGAGTTGGTTTGCACGTAGCTTCTGGTTACAAACGGGACAGCAACCCTTCGCTTTGAGAAACTCTAACATATGTGCTCGGTGACCTTGGGCCTGACATGACGGACACAGGACTATCTGCTCACCTGGATACACCCAATAACCACACACTGCACATTTTTCAGCTGTTTCAAAGTAAAATGTCTGAATCTCACGGTTTAACAGTGAAGCGTCACAATTCCAACAAACACTCTGATTAGACGCATTCCATTTCCCACACGAACACACCAAGCAATCAACTATGTGCTGACTGGGCTCCCACTCTCGTTTTTCAGGGACCGGCTCTTCAACTGGCAACCATGGATCTCGAGTATTAGCCCGAACATAAGAACGCGATCTCGACCCTTGGCTATCTTGAACAGCAACACAGACGATGCATGTGGCTAATAGAATAATGACAATGAAAATTACGATAATTGGGGAAAGTAAGGTGAATTGCATTATTTTCAACCTATTTGTGAGGAGATGGAACTCTCATCTAAGAAATATGATGATTAGGGTTCCGCCATGAACCATCAATGAAAATTGAAGATTATTAGGTTTACGAAAAGGGCGAAATGATGTGGTTGAGACTTTTGTTATAATATTGGACACAAGCATAACACACATTAGTAAATTATACCCGATGAGAATATAGCCGGTGAGTCTGTTGCCCTATGAAGAAATTAATAACGCGAAACTTTACTATGAAGTAGAAGGAACAGGTGAGCCACTCCTTCTCATTCATGGGGTGCGTGGATCAATTCGAAATTGGCAATATGTCCGCCCTTATATTCGTCCACATTTTCAAAACATATTCCCAGAGCTTCGAGGTCATGGACGTTCAAGTGAACTTAAAGAAGTCACAAAGGTCGACCAATTCGCGAAAGATCTGATAGTTCTCCTTAAGCATTTAAGAATTAAGAAATGTGTTATTGCAGGTCATAGCCTAGGAGGATTTATTGCCCAGCAAATCGCCCTGGATGCCCCGAAATTGGTTAAAGCACTTATATTAATCGACACGGCCCCCACAGTTGATGTCGAGGCGGCTCAAGCCCAAATTCAATTGGGTCAACTTGTTTACGGACTTGAGCCTGATGAGGCGGTCCAAAAAGTCCTTGAACTCGGATTCTATGACCCCAAGAAGGCTCAAGAAACACCCGGGATGATGGACCTTTTGCTTTTCAATCAACAGGAAGGTCGACAGCTAGCGTTAAGCCATGGCTATGCCCAGGGAGCTGCTGCTAGCTTTAATATTCAAGACCAGGTCAGTAAGATTAAGCATCCCACATTGGTTATAATTGCCGCTCAAGATGCAACCTTTCCTGTCAAATGGGGCGACTTCTATAAAGAACACCTTTCAAATGTGTCTGTCCAGATTATCGACAAATCCGATCACTCCATCCAATTCGAACAACCTGAAGCCCTCGCTCAAGCCATAATCGACTTTGCAAAGAAGGTTTGAACTCATTTAACCAGTACTCTGGAACATGAAGAGCAGGAAAAAAGCTTATGTGCAGAACTCTCTTAAGGAGCTATCTAGACTCATTTTCAATCTACTAGCGCTCAATCTTCTTGGGTCTAGGATAACGCAAAATGTTTCCACCGGCTGTCTTTGCTATCATCCTATTCATCGTAATAATTCTGCTCATCATGTTGGATGTAATTGATCATACGGTTGCAGCATTAATCGGGGGAATCATCGCAATTTTTTATCTCGCACTAATTTGGCCTCAATGGCGTCAAATAATAATCGATTTAGACCCTGGTTCTATTTACCAGGGATTGCCTCCAATTTTTAATGCAACCGTTTTTGCATTTTTCTTTAACAGATGGGTTGATTTACCAACCTTAATCATCATTTTGTCCATGTTAGTGATAACTGAGATTGCTAAGGACTCAGGACTTTTTCAATTTATTGCCATTAATGCCATCAAGTTGAGTCATGGTGACACACGAAAATTACTCGCAATTTTCTGCATCCTTAGTTTTGCCATGACTACAGTTCTTACACAAATTACTACTATGTTAATAATGGGGGCTCTTGCTTTTCTTGCCTGTGATGCCCTTGAGATTAACCCCGCACCTTTTTTGATATCTATTGCATTAGTTTCAAACGTTGGAGGTATTACATCTCTAATTGCCAGCGTTCCTGCCATGCTGATTGCTGGTGCAACCCTTTACAGTTTTGCCTGGTTCATTGTCAATATGATGCCCTTAGGGCTCTTACTCCTAGGAATTACGCTGTTTGTTGTTATCCGGATTTTTCGAAACGACCTCATTACACCAAGACGTGCAAGAATTGAGGATCTTATGGAGCTGGATGCCTGGGAGATGGTGCCAGATCGTCCAATTTTTTATCGTACCGCAATTTTGTTAATCGCAATTATTATTGGGTTTGTGCTGTTGGGTTCTGCAGGGCTCACATTTCTTGTTGCTCTTGGTGGCGCTTTGGCCTTTGTTGTACTTAGTGGAATTCGTCCTGGACAACTTTTTAGGGAAATTGAGTGGTCAGCACTTTTCTTCTTTTTGGGGCTGTTCTTCCTCGTTGGGTTATTAGAAGAATTCTATGTACTTGAAGCCATTGGACATGCTATCCAGTTACTTACACTGGGGAATCCTTTCTTTGCAACGACCCTCATGGTTTGGATTACAGGTTTGACAAGTGGATTTGTTGATAATATCCCTGTTACTTTGACATTTATTCCCGTAGTGAAAATTTTAGGAACTGGACCATTTCCAATGCCCGTGGGCAACCTTTGGGCTGCATTACTTGCAGGAGCTGTCTTAGGAGGGTGCTTAACACCAATCGCTAGTGCCGCAAATGTACTTGCTGTAACAATCGCAGAAAAAGAAGAACGTCCCCTTCCAAGAA
>JABXGU010000560.1 GCA_016550415.1 archaeon
CAGGAATTATTGGGACACCAACCATGAAGCTCAAGTCGTGACGAAGTCGTTCAGGAGTTCGTGCATTTGACAAATCCATTTTATTCGCTGCAACAATGCAGGGCACTGTGGGTAATAGGTCACTTATTTCCGTCCAGATATATCTAGCTTCAGCGTCGCCTTCGATGGTGCTTGCATCTACAACAAAAAGAATACCATCGGCACCTTCTGAAATAATCCGGCGAAGGGTCTTAAATCTGGCAAGACCCGGAGTGCCAAACATTCGAACCTGCACGCCCAGTACATCCGCCGTTCCATGATCAAGACCTACAGTTGTTCCATTGGCTTGAATATTGATTACCTTTCCCTTTGCCAAACGCTTAATCAAAGTACTCTTTCCAGAAAGGTGGGGACCAGTTACAATGAGTTTCAAATTCTATCGCCTCATGCTTCTTTGTGTTTCAGCAAAGATTCTAGGAGTAAATACCAGTAATAAGGACAAGGATTTAACTGATTTGGCGGGAAGTCTCTGTCCTTCAAGGCAGGATTCATTGGAGAAAGCATTGCTTTAATCTATTGGCTCGATGAACGCCTTTTTATTTCTGCAAAGGTTGTTCACCTTAGCCTTCTAGCATCCATCATTTATTTTTCTATTCAGGTAGCTCAATTCCATGTTGACTAAGATTGCTTATTGCATCATCTAGTCCAACCCGCTGGAGTGTAGTTTTTGTGGGTAAACCATCCTTTACTCGCCATCCTCGTTGTTCATAATATTCGTCCAACATTTGATTCAATTCTACAACTTGACCCTTCGAAGGACCATCTGGTGCTGGGACATGTGTTAATCGTTTTGGTAGTGAATCGTCCTTTCGTCTTATTCCCTCTCTCACATTGAAACAGCGATTTAAATTCACAATGCGTTCACCGATTAATCGTAAATCAGCGATACTCAACGAGACTCCTACAGTCACTTCAAAAGTAGCAACGACATCTTCATAAAAAAGAACTGGAGGAATCAATGTTCCATATTTGCACACACCTAATGATTCTACAATGGCACAGAAATCTTCGTTTTCCTTGACCATGATTCCCTTATATTTTGGATTTAATCTATCTGCAATTTCTGGAAGGTATTGTTCACCATATCGAATAGCAATTTCTTTATCAAAGCCCACTTCATCCAAAACAGGGAATGCATAGAGATGGTCTGCTCCGCGTGCAGCAGTTGCTGAGGCTAAACCCATTGATTTTTGTGCTCGAGGTTCTTGACCTGCGATTTCTTGTTTCTTACTATGCATCACATATTGTTCAGTTCCCCGACCTAGTTTTTGTGCTGCGCGATAACTCCCTTCTGCAAGAAGATCCCCTATCCCTTCTCGGTTTGCGATCATGTGGATTAATTTAATAATTGACTCGTGATTCCCCCAACTTAGATCTAATCCACCTGTATCTTCTTTTGTAAGAAGTCCATTATCCCAGCATTCCATAGCCCAACTTATTGTTGCACCTGTTGAAATTGTATCAAGTCCATACAAGTTACAAAGGTGGTGACCGAACAAAATGGATTGCAAATTAGCATTTCCACAGCGACTTCCAAGAGCAGATTGTGTTTCGTATTCTGGACCTCCCCCACAATAGGCATATGGACCACTACGAACTAGAGTATATCTACCACATCGCTGTAAACATGCAAAATCCGCACGCGGTTTAACTAGATACTTTTGTTTTATTTCCTCTCCACTAATTTTCATATATTCTGAAAAAACACCAGAGCGCATGTTATAACTTGGCAATCGTCCAATCTCTTGCATTAATTCAACTAAGTTTGTCGTTCCATATTCAGCGCGACTCTTTGTGAAAGGACTAGCAAGCATTTTTTGATGGAGTTGTTCAATGACTTCCAGATATCGGTCGGGTTTTGCAATAGGAATATCAAGGCTCCCGCTTACCGCAATCGCTTTCAAGTGTTTACTCCCGGATACAGCTCCGAGTCCTGATCGAGCAGCGGCCCGATCATAGTCATTAATAATTGCGGCATATCGAACCAAATTCTCTCCTGCTTGACCAATACTCGACACTCTTAGATTGGAGTTATTGTGTGTTTCTTTGATAATTTCTTCCGTTTCATGGGTGTTACGACCCCACAAATCTTTAGCATCCAAGAGGGTTGCAGTTCCATCTTCAACTAAAAGATAGGTAGGAACCGAAGCACGGCCATGGAAAATTACAGCATCAAATCCAGCAAACTTTAATTCAGGACCCCAATGTCCAGCTGAATGAGATTCACCAAAAATATCCGTTAAAGGTGATTTTGCAGCAACTACGTATCGAGCTGCTTGCGGCCATAAGGTCCCAGTAAACGCTCCAGTTGCCCAAATTAAAATATTCTCTGGACCTAAAGGCTTAGTTTGTGGTCCCGTAAAATCAAAAAGCCATTTTGAAGCAAAGCCTTGACCACCAATAAAAGTTAGAGCAAATGTCTTGTCTAAAGGAGTTGCTGTGCATTTCCCCTTTGTGAGGTCGACATGTAGAATTTGACCGGCATATCCTCCGAGCCTTTTTCGTTCTTTCATTAAGATTTCTCTCCTTTATGTTCTTTGGCTGTTTTCA
>JABXGU010000561.1 GCA_016550415.1 archaeon
TCTTTCGCACACCAGCTTCCACGCCTTTCCAAAGCCAGATCTTGCGATTATCATCATCGACAATAATACACACTCGATCAGGAACCAGAATATCTTTCAGCTCACCTTTAACTGGGAGCTCAAGAATTTCACCAGTTTCTACAACATCATAGACAGTTAGGCGAGCTGACAGTACCGTCACCTTCTAACAGATAGTGAGTTACTACATCCACATATAAAGATGGTGCAGCAACTTACAATTTTTTTATGAATTGCGATTTATTTAGGGTGCGTCAAAAAAAGGTTTACAATAGACACATGTACGAGTCTTTTGTTCAGATAGCTAGTTTTTTGTAGGGTCAGAGATGATTGCCTTCATGGAAGTAGTCTGTATTGTTTCATGTTCGTTTCTCCGATGCAATTATTGAGGAACTATCGGGTATTCTTGCCAAAGAAAACATAGCAGAGATAACCAGGTTCCATCGCATCCAAGCATCCCCCGGATTTCACGCTGCAATTGACTATGTGAAAACCCAATTGGACAAGATGCCAGGTATCCAATCAAAAATTGAAACCTTTGTTGCCGATGGGCAAACTCAGATGTGGCAATGGACAACCCCCATGGGATGGCGAGTAACAGATGGAGAATTATTCTTAACTTATCCAAAACGAGAACTGCTTGCCCGGTTTTCTGAAACACCAGTTTGTGTCGTTGCACATAGTCAGTCTGCTGAGCTAGAAGCACCCTTAGTCTTTGTAGAAGAAGGACAAAAAGCTGAACATTACAAGGGGAAAGACGTTAAGGAAAAAATTGTACTCACTGATGGACGAGTTCGTCGGGCGCATCGTGAAGCAGTTGTCGAACGTGGAGCGTTGGGTACGATTCATTATCCGTCACTTGAACGACGATCTCGATTTCCCGATCTTGTGACCTATGATGGCATTTGGCCAATCAAAAAAGAAGTAGAGAAACTAGGTTTTGCAATGGCAGTTTCCGGAAAGGTTGGTACAAGACTCCGTCATTTGATAGAAACAGAGAGGGATGTACGTGTTAAAGTCAAGGTCGAAGCTGAACTATTTGAGGGGGAACAACGAGTCCTCACTGCAGCAATTGAAGGGAAAGAATATCCTAACGAAGAAATACTTCTGATTGCTCATCTATGTCATCCTCGCCCAGGTGCCAATGACAATGCTAGTGGAAGTGCATTGCTCATTGAACTAGCACGCACTATAACTACCCTAATCGATCAAAGACGCCTTCCGCAACCTCTTCGAACCATTCGATTTCTGTGGGTTCCTGAATTCTTTGGAACCATTGCTTATCTTCATGCCCACCCTGAAATCGCAAATAGAGCCCTCAGTGGCATCAACTGCGATATGGTTGGTGAAGATGAAACGCAGTGTGGCGGTGTTTTGAAACTTTTTCGAACACCTGATTCGCTACCCAGTTACATCAATGATCTGCTTGAATATTACCTCGAAGAAGCCAGTAAGGAATCACGGCTCCTCTCACCAAGTGGTAGCCGCCACCCTCTCCATTTTCAAATCAAGCGATTTGAGTGGGGTAGTGATCATACAATGCTCGTGGATGCAACCATTGGTATCCCCTGTCCGATGATAAATCATTTTCCTGACAACTTCTACCATAGTAGCGGCGACACTGTTGACAAATGCGATGCAACAAAACTCAAACGTGTAGGTTTCGCAGTAATTATGAGCACCTTAACTCAAGCCTATGCAGAACCTCCTGATGCTATGTTCATTACAACCGAGGTCCACGCTCGTGCACAACAACGTCTAAGTCAAACAACACAACAGATTATACACCGGGCA
>JABXGU010000562.1 GCA_016550415.1 archaeon
ATTTCGTTACTCTTCCCTCAGGGACCATTTGTGGGTGGTTTCTTTGGATTGATTGCAACAATTGTATTAACAGGGATGTGGTGGAAAAAGAAGATTCATCTTTCCCAGTCGTTGACAATGCTTAACATTCTTGTCTTACCTTGGATCTTTTCGCCATGTCTTAACTTCTTTCTAGGATTCAGACCCAGTATTATTACTGATTTTTCAATGGAGATTATTGGTCAGGGGGATGCTATTGGTTATCCAATTAATATTCTGTCAGTAATTTCCTTGGGGTGTGCAATTGCTTGTGCAATCATTGATGAAGAATTTTCAAAAAAGAAGGCAACATATGACCGCGCAAATATTTTTGCGTTGGCGCCTTTGAGTTTTTGTGCTATTCTCGTATTGGCATCAGGCATATTACCTTGGGATCCATATCCTCGACCCTTTGCTGTTCTTCCGATTGCGATAGGGGTATCCATGCTTGCAGCTGCTTTCTTAACTCGAGTATCAGGATTAAATGCAGGACTTATTCTCGCTCTGATTTGGGTAGGGCTAGAACTGATGTGGATAGCTGGTTTATGGCTCTATGGCTTGGTCCCAGTTTGGTCAATTTCAGACTATGCTCTTCCGGCTTTTTATTTATCCAGTATGCCAGACAAAGAACCTATTGGTCTGGGTCCATTGTTACTTTTCAGTTCAGCCTTCATTATTCTGGCTGTGATATGCATTCTAATGTGGCTCACTATAATCTACAAATTTTAGGCAACAAGACAACTATCAATACCCAAATTCCTAGAAGTTAATTAAAAAAAGATGTTGGAAATTTTGTTTGGTTTTTGTCGATATGTCCGTTAGTAGAAAATAGAAAGGCTCTTAAGTTCTAAACCAGAATCGAACGCCATCTCTGCTTTGAATGTATTAGTATCTAAGCATCTTTTGCCTGTAGAATGTCTGATATGGAGTTGTCTGATATGGTCAGTAAAGGTGCAGGTTTCGGGAAGGTAATTTTGTTTGGTGAACATTTCGTGGTTTATGGTCTTCCTGCTATTGCATCAGCGATTAGCTCTCAGACAATAGCGGAAGTTAAACGTTTTGACAAACCGGGTTGGAAGTTGACAGACAAACGCCCAGCAGTTCCCGGTTATAAGAAGAAGAAGGAAGATGAACAACGAGTTTCTATTGAGAACATCTTGCGTTTCGCAAAAATTGATACCAGTCAAGAAGGTCTTCAAATCACACTGGAAGGTGATTTGGTGTGTGCAAGTGGGATTGGAGCAAGTGCAGCAAGTTGTGTAGCACTAGCACGCGCACTGAACACTGAATACAAGCTAGGGTGGGATGATCACAGAGTCAATGCAGCAGCCTTTGAGGGCGAAAAGGGCTATCATGGCACACCCAGTGGCATCGATAATACTGCATCAACATTCGGAGGTGTGGTCTGGTACAAACGGGACTTAACAGGTGGACCTCCAACTATAGAGACTATTAAGTTGAAAACTCCAACAGAAATTGTCATTGCCAGCACTGGAATAACTGCCAGCACAACTGAAGTAGTAACTGATGTTCGTAGAATGAAAGAAGAGAAGACAAAATGGTTCGATCAAATAGTCAAGGACTATTTGGAAATTGCAGACAAAGGACGAAAAGCATTAGACAAAATGGATCTGGAATTACTTGGACAACTAATGAACAAAAATCACAAACTACTTCTTGAAATAAATGTGTCCTGTGTTGAACTCGAGGAGTTGGTGGGTGTCGCTCGTAAAGCAGGTGCTTGGGGCGCAAAATTAACAGGGACAGGACGTGGAGGCAATATGGTTGCTTTGACTCCTAGCCCTGATTTACAGGGTAATGTCTTTGGAGCAATCAAGCAACGTGGCTATACTGTATGGAAGACACGTATTGGTGTTTGACTTAGGTAGGGTGAAACTGTCATGGGTCTAAGAGAATATTTAGAGAAATTAGAAAAAGAAGGCAAGCTTCTAAAGATTAAGAAGCCAGTATCAAGAAAGCTTGAAGCAGCCGGAATTCTTAAGGCTGCTGAGCCAAAGCCTGTATTGTTTGAACAAATCAAAGAAAGCCCCTATCGCATAGTGGGGAACATTTGCTGTAGCAAAGACAGTATTGCATCATATCTTGGCATTGCCACAAAGGATCTCATTCCTGAATTGTCACGAGCTATTAAGGATCGGTCACCTCCAAAAGAGGTGAAATCTGCTCCTTGCCAAGAGGTTGTTGAACCTAGCGTGGATTTGAGTAAGGTTCCTATTTTGCTCCATAATACAAAAGACGGAGGACCTTACATCTCATCAGCTGTAGTTGTCACCAAGCACAACAAGCTAGGTCAGAATTTAGACTTCCACCGAGCCATGCAGATTAGTAAGAACACTATGAGCACCCGCATTGTTGCAAAACGCAACTTCGATACATTTCTGCAAGAAAAGGGTGAATTGGATGTTGCTTATTGCGTCGGCAATTCTACGAATGTTCTTGTTGCAGCAGCTACATCAGTGGATATTGGCATTAATGAGCTAGAAATTGCCAATGCCCTCGAACCAACTCGTGTAGTAAAAGCAAAGACTTCAGACCTACTCATACCAGCTGATTGTGAATGGGTATTGGAAGGTCGTGTGTATCTCAATAAACGACATGACGAAGGACCTTTCATGGACTTGACTGAAACATATGATATCATACGCCAAGAGCCAGTCTTCGAAGTAAAATGCATCACACACAGGAAAGATGCAATATGGCAAGCACTCCTACCGGGGGCCTTTGAACATAAAGTGCTAATGGGAATGCCTCGAGAACCCACAATCTATCAGAAAGTTGTAGAGGCAGAAGTACGGTGCTTGGATGTGAACATCAATCCCGGCGGTTGCAGTTGGCTTCACGCCATTGTTAAAATCGATAAACAAAAAGAGGAAGATGGCAAACTCGCAATTGAAGCTGCATTCAAAGGTCACACTAGTTGCAAACATGTCTTTGTTGTGGATAAAGACATCGACATATACAATCCCCTAGAAGTCGAATGGGCAATGGCAACCCGGTTCCAAGGTGACACTGACTTAGTCATCAAAGCGCGAGAACGAGGAAGTAGCCTTGATCCAAGTGCAGAGCCAGGAACACACCTAACCACAAAAATGGGTTTTGATCTCACTCACCCCCTTAAAATTGAAAGTGGTAAGAACTTTGACCTGGCAACTTTTCCAAAGGTTGACCTCAAATCATTCCTTGAGGAGTGATTATTAGTATGAAATTAACTGCGATTCAACACGATATGCTGAATGGAAAATATGGACAAGCCACCAAAAAGAGCATGGAAATCCTATTTGCACTCGGCGAAATATACGATGCAAAACGAATGGTACCTGTTACCTCCGTACAGATTGCAGGTGTTAGCTATGCAAATCTTGAGGAACCAGGATTAGAATGGCTTGCCCAAATGGCAAAGGATGGGCTTGTGCGTGTACTCACCACACTTAACCCAGCTGGTATGGATTTAGAGAACTGGAAAACCCTTGGCATTGACCCAGAGTTTGCCAAGAACCAAGCACGTGTAATAGACGCTTTTGCAAAAATGGGCATCATCACAACTTGCACCTGTACTCCCTATCTGATTGGAAATCTTCCCCATTATGGCGAACATATTGCTTGGGCTGAGAGCAGTGCTGTATGTTTTGCCAACTCAGTGATTGGTGCTAGGACTAATCGTGAGGGTGGACCAAGTGCACTTGCTGCTGCTTTAACAGGATTTACTCCAGAATACGGTTTTCACCTAGATGAGAATCGACAAGCCAATATAGCATTCCATGTGAAGAAAGAAATTAGAGGCACCGCCCAGTTCGGCACACTAGGTAAGGTTCTCGGTGATATCTTAGCATCTAAGGTGGAATGGACTGTACCATACATTACAGGAATACCAGAAGCCACCACCGATGAATTGAAGGCTCTTTGTGCTTCAATTGCCACTTACGGCGGGACTGCCCTTTTCCACATCGAAGGCATTACTCCGGACAGAACTGAAATTCCAAAAGAGAGTAAAATAGTAACTGCAAAGGATTTAGAGCAAGCAGAAAAAGAACTTAGAGATGAAGGTGCAATCATTGACTTCGTGAGTATCGGTTGTCCTCACGCTTCCCTAAATGAAATTCAACAAATAGCAGAACTTGTCAAAGGCAAAAAGGTTACCAAAGAAACATGGATTACAACAGCTCGACCTACAAAGTCAGTAGCAGATAAAATGGGGTATACTTCAATAATCGAAGCTGCTGGAATCAAGTTTGCCTGTGACACATGCTGTGTTGTGGCACCGATTAAGGGACGCTTTGTTGGACTTTGCACCGATTCTGCCAAGGGTTGCTATTATGGTCGAGGACGAAATAATTTCAAAATCAAACATTGCTCATTAGAAGATTGCATTCAGGAGGCATTGACAAAATGACTACTAGGTTTAAAGGAAGGAAAATCTCGCCCGGCACCGCCTCAGGTGAAGCCATAGTTACAAGTCAGGGTGTTTCCTTCTATGGTGGGGTTGACCCTAAAACCGGAACAGTGGTTGAAAAGAACCATGAATTAGAGGGCAAATCAATAGAAGGGAAGGTACTAGTTTTCCCTATGGGCAAAGGTTCCACCGTAGGTTCCTATGTTCTTTATCAAATGGCAAAGACGGGTAAAGGACCAATCGCTATTATCAATAAGGAATGCGAAACCATTGTAGCTGTCGGATGCATAATTAGTGATATCCCCGCTGTCGACAAAATCCCAATAGAGAAAATAAAAAGCGGTCAAAAAGTCCATGTTGAAGCAGACCAAGGCTTGGTAGAACTACTTTAAAGCTTGAACAAAGTTCTAGATTAATAGATTCCCTACAGCAACTTTACTCTCTCTTAACTTGGGTGGATTCTCTTGGTTGCTTCGAGAACTAAATCAGGTTCAAAAAGGAAGGATAGTACTACCGAGGATCGTAAACTGGACCATATCCGTATCTGTCTTGAACATGATGTCCAATCCTCCGTTTCAACAGGATTCAATGAAATTCAACTAATCCATAATGCTGCTCCAGAAATGGACCTAAATGATGTAGATTTGCAGTGCACCTTCTTGGGGCACAAACTTTCTGCTCCAATCATCGTTACCGCCATAACTGGTGGTCACAATGAGGCAACCCAAATTAATCAGAATATTGCGAAGGCAGTGGAAGATCTCGGACTAGCTATGGGTGTTGGCAGCCAACGTGCAGCAATTGAAGATTCGAGTCTTAGTCCCTCATTCACGATAGCCCGACAATCTGCACCAACAGCATTTCTCATAGGAAATATTGGGGCCCCACAATTATCTCAAGGTTACGGAGTGGATGAAGCAAAAACTGCTATTGCAATGATAAAAGCTAATGCACTGGCAATTCATTTTAACGCGGCTCAAGAAGCCATCCAACCTGAGGGGGAGTCAACCTTTTCTGGGATAACCAAGGCACTTGAAAATCTTGCCAAAAACATCTCTGTTCCAATAATTGCTAAGGAGACAGGTGCTGGTATAAGCAGGGAAACTGCCATTATGCTAGCAAAGACAGGAGTAAAAGCTCTTGATGTAGCGGGTCTTGGTGGAACAAGTTGGCCAGCAGTAGAAGCTGAACGTGCCAAGGCAGAGAATAGCCAAAAGGCAACGCTTGGACGATGGTTTTCTGATTGGGGAATACCTACCGCTATTAGCACCTTTGAAGCTGCCCAGAACATCAATATTCCAATAATCGCTTCAGGTGGTATACGAACAGGAATTGATATTGCCAAAGCTATTGCCTTGGGAGCACAAATGGGCGGCGTTGCACTACCTGTATTGGCGCCTTCTACAACAAGTAGCAATAAAGTAAGAGAATATTTAGAGACTCTTATGCATGGGCTGAAGGCTACAATGTTTCTCATAGGCGCATCTAATCTCAAAGAACTGTCTCGTGCCCCAATTGTGATTCAAGGTGCGACACGGAATTGGCTTGAACTCCGTGATTTTGATCTTACTCAATTGGCAAAACGTCGAATCCGTTTATAGCAATAAATCTAGGAATATTGCGATTGAGGAAAAAGTTTTAAAAGTTATACCGTGTGCTACTGTGTCGCCACAGGTCAGAATATTTCTACTCTGTTGGCAATTGCAAGACCCGATGATGATTAAGAGGTGTTCTTGTTGTCAAAATCACATGTTAAATTTACTGCACCAAAAGAATTACAAGATATTGCTTACGAAATTATTGAAGTTGCCCGGGATACGGGTAAGGTACGTAAGGGTACGAATGAATCAACAAAAGCTGTTGAACGTGCTGTTGCTAAGTTTGTTGTTATCGCTGAAGATGTAGATCCACCTGAAATCGTCTTCCATCTTCCGTTGATGTGTGAGGAAAAGAATATCCCCTATATTTACGTTGCCAGTAAACAACGTCTGGGGACCGCTCTTGGTATTGACGTGCAATCAGCATCTGCAGCTGTCATTGAGGAAGGCGAAGCTAAACGCATCATTGCTGACCTCGTCAAGAAACTGAACGAACTTCAGAAATAAAAAAGTCAATTCTGGTGACTCCTGAATGAGTGCCGAGGAGCTGGGTATCCCAGCAGAAGTTGTGCAAGTTGTTGGACGTACGGGCCTAACGGGTGAGATAATACAAGTTCGTGTGCGTGTCTTGGAAGGACGCGATCAGGGACGAATCCTGACCCGAAACGTGAAAGGTCCAATCCGAGAAGGTGACATACTCATTCTGCGCGAGACAGAACGTGAGGCACGGAAGATACGAACTCCCTAGAGCTCACAAAAGGGTGGCAATCAAAAATGGTGAAAAAATACACTTGTGGGTTTTGCGGTGGTGGCATTGAACCTGGAACAGGAACCATCTTTGTAAGAAGTGATGGTAGTCTTCTCTATCTCTGCTCAAGTAAATGTCGTAAAAATGCTATTACACTAAAGCGCCGCCCTCAAAAACTGAAATGGACTGAGGTTTACGAAGAGCGAATACGACGAAAAGCACGAGATGCTAGGGCTAGGAAACGGGCAAAAACTGTAACAAAACCAGAAGAAAAAGCAAAGGAAAAGGCAGAAGAAAAGCCAAAGGTCAAGCCAAAAACAAAAGCCAAGCCAAAAACAAAAGAATAGTTTTTGCTCATACCTCAATTTGGATGGTTCTAATACCCTGCTAGTAGGAGCTGTCGCTTGGCATCATCTATCTCTTTATGCGGTCTAAATCCATATTTCCAAGAATAGCATCTGCCAATCTTCTAACTTCTTTGCTGGTCCAATCAGGGCATTCCTGTTTAAGATGGGCAGTTATTTTTTTCAAATATTGTTTGCGCTCTAGGAATTCTTTTGCATATTCTTTACAGAGAACTCGTATTTGCTGGGTGGCAAGAACAGGTGTTTCCTTCCATCTAGCAATATAGGCGGAAATTTGTTCACGCCCGTTCATCTCAAGGTCAAGACCTGCTTCCTTTTCCCAAAGAGCAATTTCATTTCTAGCATTATCAGGTTCATCAGATGCATGAGCAACATTTACTCCTCCAACAAGTCCATACTTTCCTCGTAAACTGCTTGGATCTGCTTTTTCAACAAATGTAGCTCCCAAAACCTCTCTGACGCGTCTAATAATATCGTCTCCCTCCAAGGCTGTTGCAACCACTTCTCCAACTAGGATAAATTGTAGTAGCCAGGGATAGAAGAACTTGCCTTTATGAATCGCATAATGCTTCTCAGCAAGGCTTCTAGGAACTGACAACTCTAGAAAGCCCCGAGGTTGCGAATCGGGAAGCATTTCTAGAAGCCGTTCAAGAACAGTAGCTCCAACACCACGTCTCATAGCCGCATCTGGTTTTAGTACCAACAGCGTCTGCTGCATTTTCATATCTCCTCATGATGCCAATTTACTACAGTCTGATAAAATCTTCTCTTCTTGAAATTTTATGGTTGTTTAGTTCTTAACAAAATATTTGGAAATTATTCTTTTACTCTGTGATAAATAGTGACTCAATCATCTGTTTTCTTAGCAGCGCTACATCGAGAATTTTTTAATATCATTTAATCTAAAAGCAGAACCAACTAACTTTGCATTGTAAGATGACTTTAAATAGCGAGTTTGGTTCGAGGCTTTGCGAACTGGTCTATTCCTAAGAACTCTTCTCAGGTAGGTGTTTGAAATGTCCATTCGTCAACCCATTGTATGCATGCTAGGACACATTGATACGGGAAAGACTAGCTTACTTGATAAAATCCGTGGTACCGGTGTGCAAGCAAGAGAAGCAGGAGGAATCACCCAGCAAATCGGGGCAAGTTACTTTCCTCTTGCAACCGTGAAAGAAATGGTTGGTGAACTCCTAAAAAGTCTTAAACGTAAACTCACACTGCCGGGCTTACTTATCATTGATACTCCTGGTCACGCTGCATTCTTTAATCTCAGAAAACGCGGAGGCGCAGTGGCAGACATAGCTATTCTTGTTGTGGACATCGTTGATGGTCTACAACCTCAGACATACGAATCCCTTCGAATACTCCGGTCACGGAAAACACCCTTCCTCATTGCTCTTAACAAAGTCGATCGGCTCCCGGGCTGGAAATCCCAAAAAACAGGCAGTATCACCGCTTCAATGGCAAAGCAGACCGAATATGTCCAACAATCATTGGATGAGCGCATTTACGGAGTGATGGGGGATCTTCAACGTGAAGGTTTTCAATCTGATCGGTATGACCGCATAACAGACTTTTCAAAAACTGTTGCTGTGGTTCCTACTAGTGCTAAGACGGGTGAAGGTCTTTCCGAACTCCTCCTTGTATTAATCGGTTTGGCTCAACAATTTTTGGAAAAACAACTAAAGACAACTCTGGGACCTGGAAAAGGTGTTGTGCTAGAAGTCAAGGAAGAAGCAGGACTTGGTGTTACTGTTGACGCAATCATATATGACGGCATCATCCGTCATGAAGACACTATTGTCTTAGGTGGACTACCTAAACCAATCACAACCCATGTACGGGCTCTTCTGTTACCAAAACCTTTGGATGAAATTCGTGATCCTCGTGAACGCTTCTCACCCGTTAAAGAAATCGTTGCAGCTGCTGGAATTAAGATTGCTGCTCCCCACCTTGAAGGCGCCATTGCAGGAGCGGGTCTCTATGTGGCTAATACCCCAAAAGACATTGAGGCAGCTGAAACTCGAATTACAAAGGACATGGAAGCTGTACGAATCGAAACCGACAAGGTTGGAGTTCTCCTCAAAGCTGATACACTCGGATCATTGGAGGCTCTCATCGGCTTTCTCAAGGATCGGTCAATCCCAATTCGCCGGGCTGATATCGGAGACATCTCAAAGAAAGATGTTATTGAAGTTTCTACAGTAGCAGAAGCTGACCCATTTCTCGGTGTGATACTCGCGTTTAACAGTAAAGTACTCTCTGATGCCGATGCAGAAGCAAGTACGCTTAAGCTCCCTATTTTTCAAAGCCGGATTATTTACGATCTTGTCGATCAATATGAAACTTGGGTTGAACAAAAACGAAGAGAGCAAGAAGCAGCCATTCTCGAAACTCTAGGCTTTCCAGGAAAGATAGAACTTATTCCGGGTTATGTTTTCAGACAGAGTAATCCCGCAGTCGTTGGTGTTCGTATTCTGGGTGGTCGCATTCGTGCAAAAAATGCTCTAATAACACCTGATAATCGTCGTGTTGGTACCATTCAGCAGATACAGGATCAAGGTAAGACCATTCCAGAAGCTAGAATCGGTGCCGAAGTGGCAGTCTCTATTAAAGGTGCTACTGTTGGGCGCCAAATAAATGAAGGCGATATTCTTTACATTGATTTGCCTGAAAGAGACGTAGTTCGACTTAATCAAGAATTCAAGGATAACCTTACTTCCGACGAACTAGACATATTACAGGAATTTCTAGTTCTCAAAAGAAAGCACCTTACTCCCTTCTGGGGTGTCTAACTGACAGATTAATGGCAAGATTGATAAGCGGTTACCACATGCTAGCGGATTACTCCCAGCTACCTTTTCATAGGGAGCAAACATCAAATTTCCACACTGAGGATTTAGATATGGCGCGTATTCGATTAGTAATCGGAGACCCAAAAACGGGCAAAACACTCCAACTTGAACTGAGTGAACAAAAGAGTCGCATACTACTTGGAAAGACAATTACCGAAATTGTCGATTGGGCATCTTTGGGTTTTCCTGGTTATCAATTCAAAATTTCCGGCGGCAGCGATAGTGATGGCACTCCAATGAGACCAGACATCCATGGCGCTGTTCGTAAACGTCCCCTACTAAAAGGAGGAATAGGCTATCGATCAACAATTCAGGGCAAACGACGTCGACGCTTAATTTGTGGCAATGAAGTCACTGATAGAATAGTCCAAGTGAATGTTAAAATCGTCACCCACGGATCTAAACCTCTCCTTGAACACATTGAGAAGACAACAACATCAAAGGAATAAAAAACATCATAATTAAGAGATGCACAAATCCATGCCCCCACGAAAAAGCCAAAAACAACCCGAAGTCAACATCGGGCTCTGCGGCCATGTAGACCATGGAAAAACTACACTGGCGAAGGCATTATCGGGGGTTTGGACCGACCGTCACTCGGAGGAGATCCGTCGGGGAATTTCTATCAAATTGGGCTATGCAGATGTCACATTCTATAAGTGTCCTAATTGTCCTCCTCCAGAATGCTATACGACGAATGCAAAATGCCCTAAATGTGGTGGAAAAGCAGAGCCAATACGCCGGTTATCACTTGTTGATGCACCAGGACACGAAGTCCTTATGGCGACGATGATTTCTGGAGCCGCCCTGATGGATGGTGCATTATTGCTAATTGCAGCAAACGAGACGTGCCCACAACCCCAGACACGGGAACATCTGGCAGCCCTAGAAATTACTGGTGTAGATAAAATCATCATAGTTCAAAATAAAATTGAAATTGTATCAGAGAGTGAAGCCGAAGAGAACTATAAGGAAATACAGCAGTTTATTCGAGGCTCTATCGCAGCCACCGCACCTATTATCCCAATCTCTGCAATGTTTGGAACAAATATTGACATCCTTATTCAAGCAATTGAGGAAACTATTCCTACACCAACAAGAAATCTTGAAGAACAGCCCTTATTCTATGTAGCTCGTTCATTCGATATCAACAAACCAGGCACACGTCCTAAAGACTTGAGGGGTGGTGTGATTGGGGGTACAATTATTCAGGGGCAAGTTTCAGTTGGAGACGAAATTGAAATTCGACCTGGGTTGAGTGTGAAACAAGATAAGCAGAATGTTGTCTATGAGCCCTTGCAAACAGAGGTAACAAGTATACAGACGGGTACGGGAGACTCCTTGCCAACTGCAAACCCAAGTGGATTGATTGGCATCCGAACAACACTCGATCCATCATTAACAAGAGCTGATGGACTTATTGGTAATCTAGCAGGGCTAATAGGACAAGTTCCACCAGTGATTGATAAAATCAAGTTGAAAACAAATCTATTGAAGCGAGTTGTTGGTTCAGTAGATCAAATTGCCGTATCACAAATAGTACCAAACGAGACTTTGATGCTTATTGTGGGCTCCTCTGCTACAGTTGGAAAAGTGACTCAAATAAGAAAGAAGAACGAAGTAACATTTGATTTGCGAAAGCCAGTCTGCATTATACCTGGTCAGAGAGTGGCCTTGAGTCGACAAGTCGAAATGAGGTGGCGGCTTATTGGCTGGGGAACCGTCGCTGAGGACTGATAGAAGTCCAAAATCTATTTTGGCGGTTTTACTTGACACTAATTTTCTATTACTTCCCTTTCAAAGACGCATCGATATTTTTGAGGAAATTAGAAGATTAGTTGATGGGCGTGTAGAGTTCCTTGTACTCACACAAGTCCTAAATGAGCTTCATTGGCTTGCTAAATCTGGAACGATTAAAGAACAACGTCTGGCAACAAGTTCTCTTCAACTTGTAGAGCGATTCTGCCGGGTGGTTGACGAATCTTCCACTTCAACCAGTGGATTGGATGCTGACAATGCTCTAATGAGATATGCATCCGCTACAGGCTCAATAGTGGCTACAAATGATCGAGAATTACGTCATAAATTAGTGAAGAAAAGCTGTCAGGTCATCTTTCTACGCAAACTGGCTGTCCTCGCCATCACAAAATGATAATATCAAGATAGACTGATTGTAAATTGTCTTATTTTGGCAATTTCCCCGTTTGTTTGGAATGCAAAAATAGTTGGCTTTCCTCTGGTTGGATTTGAAATCTCAGTAGAAGCCAAGAGGGTTGGAAATTTGAATGGCAAAAGGTTTTTAACAATATTAAGTTCCCATTGAAACAATTTCTATTCAGAATGAAATGAATCACCTTCAATCGGAGGTAAGACCATCTACCAAGCTGTAAAAATCCGGGGTCATGTGCGAATACCGCCCAACCGCTTCCAAGAGGATCTTTTCACGGTAGCAGAGGAGACACTCCGCGAACAATATGAGGGCATCATTGATGTCAACTTAGGCTTCATTATTGCCGTCATCGAGGTTCTCGAGGTAGGTGTGGGCAGATTAATTCCGGGTGACGGTGCAACATATCATGATGTTATCCTGAGGATACTTACATATGAACCCAAAGTGAACTTCCTGGCACTAGGTGAAGTTGTTGAAGTAGTTGATTTTGGCGCATTTATTCGACTTGGACCACTTGACGGATTATGCCATGTCAGTCAAATCACAGATGACTTTTTCTCATATGATCCTCGAAGTGCTGCATTAGTTGGAAAAGAGACTGGAAGAGTGATAAGAGAAGGCGATTTAGTACGCACCCGTATTGTTGCTGTCAGTATTAATGGCGGTGCTAGAAGCGGAAAATTAGGCTTGACTATGCGTCAGCCCTTCCTTGGGAAATTAGATTGGGTTAAAGAGGAAATTGCCAAGTTAAAGGAATCAAAACGGAAAGCAGAAGCAAAGACGAGAAAGGAAGACAAAGAAGGCGAAAAAAGCAAATAGGTGTTTTTCGAGGACAAATCAAGAAAGAGGATATGAACGATGGCTAAGCGTAAGGCATGTCGCATTTGTCATTTGCTGACTACTAAATCACATTGTCCACATTGTAAAAGCACCAGCTTATCCGAGAGCTTTTCTGGGCTAGTCTTAATTTTTACTCCAGAAAAATCTATAATCGCTAAGAAACTCAACATTTCCAAATCTGGTGAATACGCACTTCAGGTCCGCTAAAAGAGGTTAAACATTTGGCTAAGAAGCCCATACGGGAACAAATCCTTCGTCTCCCGGAACATCTTAGAACCTCACTAAAGGGACCAAAGGGAGAACTTTTTTCTCGTTCTGGACTTGGCGCAGCAACAGATGCCTCTGATTATATTCGAAAAAATAATCTTCACCCTGTAATAGCTGTGGGTGACCTCGTATCCATCAATCTAGCCAAAATAAACTGTCAAGCACTCCTATCAATATTGGATGGAAAAACAAAACGAGAAGACAAACTCGATCACGAGCTTTCAGTAGATGTGGAGTTCCATGCGGTGAATGCTGCAGCTGAAATTCGTCCAGAAGTATGGATTGCTATCGAATTGGCATTAATGTTGGAGGGTCAGGGCAAAACGGCGAAACTCTTAATAGAGGGCGAAGAAGACCTAACGGCGCTGCCCGCGGTAGCTCTTGCCCCCATCGGATCTGCTGTCGTGTATGGTCTGCCAGATCAGGGCATTGTAGTGATTAACGTGACGCAGAGACACAAACAGGAAGTCAACGTGCTTCTAGAACAAATGGTGCAATAAGATGAAAATTAAAATCGAATCAAATATCGACAACAATCTACTCAACCGGCAAGATATAATGTTCACAGTAGAACATGCAGGAGAATCTACGCCAACACGATTAGATGTAAGAGCTAAATTATCAGCTATGCTCAACTGCAAAGAAGACCAACTCTACATAACAGAACTTGATGGCAAATATGGTGTAGGCGCTTCCAAAGGATATGCTCACTTATATCCCTCCAAACAAGCTGCACTAAAACAGGAACTTAGACACATAATTAAGCGCCATGAGAAAAAGGGAGCTGCTGAAGAGGAACCAAAGCCAAAGGCTGCTGAGAAGCCAAAGGCTGCTGAGAAGCCAAAGGCTGCTGAGAAGCCAAAAGCACCTGTTAAGGAAGAACCTTCACCCAAGACCGAGGAATCTCCTTCTCCTGGGAAAGGGAGTGAAAAAGAAAAATAGTATAAGGTGAATGATGAAGATGAAACCACATCAATACTACTCTGTTGGAAAAGATGGAAAACTCGAACGTAAACGCCGTTTTTGTCCGCGGTGTGGTGATGGAACATTTATGGCAGAACATTCTGACAGATTTAGCTGTGGAAGCTGTGGCTTCACAGATTTTAAACAATCTAAAGGGAAAGAAAAGTCAGAATAGATTCTAGAGTGCAATAGATTATAGTGATAATCCATAATCTTTAGCATCTATTTCATTTATCCAGAAGTCCCGGACGATTAAGATGTCAATTCTAGGTATTGAAAGCACTGCTCACACTTTTAGTATAGGCATAGTCGATAAGACTGGACAAATTCTCTCCAATGTAAAAGCGGTTTATGCACCTGTTACAGGCGGTATTCATCCTCGTGAAGCGGCTGAACATCATCAGAACGAATGTTACAAGGTGCTTCAGAATTCATTGGAACAGGCTCAACTTTCGTTGAACCATCTTTCTGCCATTGCATTTTCACAGGGTCCAGGACTTCCTCCTGCTCTTCGTATTGGCGCTGTTATGGGTCGAAGCCTAGCGAAAATACTTGACATACCACTTATTGGGGTCAATCATTGTGTTGCTCATATAGAACAGGCTCGTTATTTCTGCAAATCAAAACAGCCCTTAGTCGCCTTTCTGTCTGGAGGTAACACACAAATTACATCTCTTGATGCAGGACGATATCGTATTTTTGGCGAAACTCTTGACATAGCGCTGGGTAATATGCTGGACATGTTTGCTCGTGCCGCTAATCTACCTCATCCTGGAGGACCCAAAATCGAAAAGCTCGCTAGTCAATCTCAAAAGAACTACTTGGAACTACCTTATACCGTCAAGGGAATGGATTTGGCCTTCTCTGGCCTACTAACTGCAGCGAAGCGTCTGTTGAAGAAAGGTGCTGACCTTGCTGCAATCTGTTACAGTCTTCAGGAAACAGCCTTCGCTATGGTCGCAGAAGTTGTTGAACGTGCCCTAGCTCATACACGCCGTACTGAATTAATAGCAACAGGAGGAGTTGCAGCTAATGCACGACTTTCTGAGATCTTAAAAATGGTTGCTGACGAGCAGTCAGCCCACTTTGAAGCGGTACCCCCAAAATATGCCGGCGATAATGGTGCAATGATTGCATATGCGGGCTTACTGCTCCAACAAGCAAAAGTTAAAACACCAATTGAATCAAGCAGAGTGTTGCCTAAATGGCGATTGGACCAAGTAGAGATTCCTTGGGGAGGTTGAGTGTATAATGTCTCATCTACTAGCTAAAGGTGCAGAAGCCCACCTATACCTCGAGGAATGGTATGGATACCAAGTAATTCGGAAATATCGTGTTCCAAAAAGATATCGTGTTGTTCAAATCGACCATGCACTCCGACATGAAAGAACAATCCGAGAAGCTCGGCTACTAAATGCTGCACGACAGGCTGGTGTCTCCACTCCCATTATTTTCAACATTAATTCAGAGGATGCCACAATTATCATGGAGTACATAGAAGGAGATCGTCTCAAAGAACTTCTACTAACTCTGTCTCCTAAGAAACGAAAAGAAATATTCAATTATGTCGGAGAAGCAGTCGCTAAACTTCATAAAAGCAATATTTGCCATGGTGACCTCACAACCTCAAATCTAATTGTTCACAAAGAACAAGTATATTTTGTTGACTTTGGGTTGGGTTCCAATACTCGGTCTCTTGAGGAATACGGCACTGACCTACATCTCTTGCGTCGTGCACTAATTAGCACACACTATAACTGCTGGAAGGAGTGTTTCGAAGCCTTCAAAGAAGGATACCAGCGTATCTACGGTGAAGCCGCTTTAACTGTCTTCAAAAAAATCATGGAAATTGAAAGCCGGGGTCGATATATTACAGAGCGCATAAAGTGAGTAAAATGCCCAAATTACAAACCATTCTTTATGTCACCAGTAATAAACATAAATTCAGTGAAGCATCTAGCATCCTGGCAAAGATTGGCATCACCGTTGAACAATACCCTCATCGTCCCACTGAAATCCAATCTGACTCATTAGAGGAAATCGCAAAACACGATTGTGAACTGGTTCAAAATGAGGTTCACCGTCCAATTATTGTTGAGGACGCAGGGTTGTTTATCACTCACCTAAAGGGCGTCCCAGGACCTTACTCCTCATATGTTCTCAGAACAATTGGTAACGAAGGCGTTCTAAGAATCATGAAGGGAGTTAATGATCGTGAAGCTATTTTTCGTAGCGCTGTTGCCTTCGCATCGCCCAGTCAGCCTTGTCTTACTTTTCTTGGAGAAACTCACGGTCATATTAGTGAGAGTATTCGTGGAAAACATTGGGGCTTTGATCCCATTTTCATTCCTGAAGCGGGTGATGGTTCAACCTATGCTGAGCTGAACGCTGTGGAAAAAAACCTTCTTTCGCATAGGTTTAAAGCTCTAACAAAATTCGCAGGGTGGATGAGAAAACAAAGGTTTGGAACCAATTAGTTCAGAGATATTCTTAAATAGCGTTATTCTATCCTGCTGTGCAGCGAGTTTCCCTCCTCGCTTAATTGAACTATGGTGCAAAGAATGGCTCGTATGCATTCTCCACGCAAAGGCAAATCACACTCTAAGCGTCCAATCCGTCTTGAAGTCCCAGACTGGTTTCAAAAGACACCTGAAGAGGTAGAAGAGCTAGTTTTGAAATTAGCAAAGGAAGGTCATCAACCTTCCATGATTGGCCTAATACTTAGAGACCAATATGGAGTTCCCCTAATCAAAGCAGTCACTGGCAAGACAATCACTCAAATCCTCAAAGAAAAAGAGCAAGCACTAAAAGTACCAGAAGATCTCTTTTCCCTCATTAAAAGAGCTATCAACCTACATCGCCATCTTGAAACATTGAATAAGGACTTGCACTCTCAATACGGTCTTCGCTTGATTGAGAGCAAAGTTCGTCGACTAGTAAAATACTATCGAGGAAAGGGTGTCCTACCACCTGATTGGAAATACTCGCCTGAACAAGCAGCACTTCTTATACGATAAAATGAATGCTTCAAATAAAAGCAGTTTTTATTGCCACTATTATCTTATACTGATATCCCCAAGTAATATTCCCAACAGAGTAGTTTCAGAAAATCTCGGTTGATATCCTTGACAGAGAAATTAGATCAATTGTTAGAGCTTGCAGATGTAACAGCAAATCGAATTAATGATTGGATTGAAGCTGATGAACCAATCTTTATAACATCCCATCTTGATGCAGATGGTCTTAGTGCAGCTGGTATCTTGTGCTCTGCACTATATCGTAGAAAAGCCCTATTTCAACTACGAATTGTACGGCAACTTGACCGTGCTTTTCTCACCAACCTTGCAGCAAGCGGGCATAAACACTTTATTTTCTCTGATTTTGGAAGCGGGCAGTTACCCCACATCAAGGATACCTTAGCCAATGTACAATCTGTTGTCATCGACCATCATCCTCCTGCTGATAATGAGGTACCTGAGAACATACGTCAAATCAATCCACATTTGTGTGGGTTTGAAGGCAGTTATGAAATTTCAGGTGCAGGTGTTGCATACCTTGTAGCAAGACACCTAGGTGGTTCTAACGAAGATCTTGCAGGTCTCGCTGTAGTGGGTGCTTTGGGAGATTTCCAAGATTGTGGAGACAAACACACTCTCATCGGTCTCAACAATAATATCATTGTAGAGGATGCCACGGCTGCCAATGTCTTGGATGTGTCCATTGATATGCGGATATTCGGAAGGGAAACTCGTCCAATACATATCGCCCTCCAATATACTACAACGCCTTTCATTCCAGGCATCAGCAACAATCCCGACGGTGCCCTTGCTTTTCTAGCTGAAACTGAAATAGAGCTAAGGGATGGCGATAAATGGAGAACAATAGCCTCCCTATCAAAAGAAGAAAAACGTCGTCTTAACTCATCTCTCATTACTTACATGCTCAAACATAATATTCCTGCCCGAGAAGCTCAATCCCTCATTGGCTATGTCTACACATTAAAACAAGAGGAATCTGGAAGTTATTCACGAGATGCGCGCATGTTTGCAACTCTCCTGAATGCGTGCGGTCGTTCCGACCACGGAGGACTTGGTGTCGCAATTTGCATGGGAGAGCGAGGAGATCTTTACCAAAAGGCTGAAAATATTCTCAAGGAGCACCGACAACATATAGCAGAAGGTCTCTCTTGGCTTTCTGGGGATTCTACTGCTGTTCAAACAAGCAAACTTCTCCAGTCTTTCCATGCCGAAGATAAAATTCCTGAAACACTCGTTGGTTCAGTCGCTGGGCTGGCATTAAATTCACAAATTCTTGACTGGTCAAAGCCAGTTTTCGCTTTCTCCTATACTAGTGATGGTCGAGTGAAAGTTTCTGCAAGAACCACCCGTCAAATAGTGGATGCAGGTGCCCACCTTGGCAAATTACTGCAGGAGGCATGCCAAGAAATTGGAAGTGGTTCAGAAGGTGGCGGTCACAATATTGCTGCAGGTGCAACAATA
>JABXGU010000563.1 GCA_016550415.1 archaeon
ATAACCGTGTCTGAATGCCTGAAGCCTCCAACAGCTCTGTCATAGATACCTGGTTCCACTGTGAAGACCATTCCTGGCAGCATTTTATCATTCATTCCCCTATCGAGAAATGGCTTCTCATGTCCCTCAAGACCAATGGAGTGGCCCGTATGATGTTGCACCAAATTAAAAACTCCATGTTTCTTAAAAACTGCCCTTGTGGCCTTATCAACCACAGAACAAGGTTTTCCAGATGCAAACACACTGAACGCAGCATCCTGAGCCTCCATCATAATTCTGAAATATTTCTTCTGCTTGACACTAGGTGGTCCAATAAACATTGTTCGTTCCAATTCAGAGTGATAACCAGCAACATTGGCACTTGCCCCAGTGACAAGTGTGTCACCTCGTTGAAACACGGCGTTCCTATTCATAGCATGAGGAATGGCAGAATAGGTACCGATTTGTCCTCGATAACCTGCTGAAGCTGGAAATCCACCAAACCCTCGCGGACGATATGAAGGACCCAGAGTCTTATACATTGCCCTTGATGCCTCCAAGGATGCAGCAGAAGAAACCTCAGTCTCATTTGCACCCACCTCAGTCTTATCCTGCAAAAGCTGATGAGCCAGATTCCCCCAAACTGCTGATTCCCGAATACACATCAATTCATCCTCATCTTTGATAATGCGCATATCTGTAATCAGGTTTGGAGCTACCTTCACTGCGAAGCCAAGAACCTCCTCCAATTTTGGACCCTCATATCCCCATCGACCAGAACTACCTGGTGCTTCAGCTCCCAAATTGCCAATAATATGAAGCTCCTTCTTGAGAAAGGATGCAAAGTGTTTCATCGGATGTGTTGTATCCGGATACTCAAAGTAGGAGCCAATTTTGAATACTGATGGTACTTCTTCCTGTACATGCAACTTTTCAAGTTCTGGAACAAAGAAACTAATCTGGGATTCCTGCAAAATCAAAGCAAAAGGGCGTTCTGTAGGAATGTGCACAAACCCTGTTAAATAATAGATATTAGTCGGACTAAACACGATAAAGTGCTTAATACCATCTTTAGCTAGCTTACTATACAACTGCTTTTGTCGCGCCTTAAAGCGTCTTTTCGGTATTTGTACAATGGGCATACTAACAATCCTCCTTTCTACTATCCTCTTCATTAAAGCAGAGGACTACTATTCTTGTTGGAATCTACTGTAAACATAGTTAACTCGTAAAAAGTTCTCCCACTCTGTCTTCAATCTTGGTAATTTCTCTAACAACTGGTTAAAGGATTTTCGGATCTCGACTAGACGTTGGGTGTGTTTAGTAAATGTTGGTGTAATAGCCTTTACAACTTCATCTTCTGCAACATCAGTTCGTCCTGCCACAATCTCATATACCGCTTCATCCACACTTACTTCATCTCGCCCCTCCAAAACCTTGTGTCCTTCAGGGGATGCACGTACAGCTGAATGTAGCCATGTGAGTTCACGTTGGATACACCGCAAAGCCTCAAACACTTCCTTCACTAAACGAACAAAGGATCTTGGAACAAGGTTCAACACTCCGAGAAACCGTCGGTGTGGTACAATTTCCTCTATTATACGCCTTAGGATTGGCATTTTCTCCTCACACGAACGCCTAGTAAAACTCCAATCCTCCAATTGGCGAGTCAAAGGTGTCACGGTGGTTCCCAAATACAGCACCTTCTCCCGGGCAATGAATAATGTCCGCTCATAAACAACAAGAAGAATGGTCAGAGCATAGACAATTGAGGTTAAAATCAAAGGGTCCATAGTCTTGCCAGTTAGCCAAGCAAACCACTCCGTGACGATAAAAACGATAACTCCAACAGCAAAAAATAGATGACCAATACGACGATCAATCGCAACTGACACCAACACCACTCTCTTCCTCAACCAAAGGCTAAATTCCGATAAAAGACATGTGGTTTATGCTTACAAGCAGGCAATATGGGCATTGTTAGACTCTGTCACTCTTACAATAACGGGATACTGGGTTTTGCGCAATTGCAGTTAACAAGAGCCTTGAATGCATCACACCTAGAAACTATATAACATACTACTCCAAATGGGTAATGTCTTTTCTTCAAGGAGGGACAATATGAAAAAAATAATACCCCTTCTGTTAATGCTTACGATTGCAACTAGTGTACTTGGTAGCCGTGTGCTTCCCTTTGTTGAAGCATCACCAACTCAACCAGCGTCTCCATCAATCGTTATCAACGAATTCTCAGCCAAGGGCACCGAGTGGAT
>JABXGU010000564.1 GCA_016550415.1 archaeon
CATCAATTATTGGACAGGGCTAATACTTTCAGCCAGTAACTATACCATGAACTGGCATCAACACTGGAACATGTCAATAGAAGTGATAGATTTTCAACCCCTTGGCAATGAAATCCGAGCATATTACAACCGCGCTGCTACTGTTACCAATAACGTTATCACAATATCAAACAGTAGCCCATGGCAGACCATTGTCACCCTGAATGGGTCTGTTCAGACTCCTAATCCTATTACAATCCAGTCTGACATCATTGACCTGCCTATATACCGTGGACTCACTGGGTACTTTCTCGATTATGCAACTCTAGGCACCATCACCCCGGGTATAAATGTAATAATTGGTAGAACTTATTGGTATTCAGTCTCTTTAACCACATTCACTCTTGGTGACAATGAGCAAAATTGTTATCAGCTCTTTAATAGCAGTTCCAGCTTGGATCTATATATCGATACCACCTATGTGATTGACCAAGATGTTGGCATCTATTATCAAGCTAATGAAACCCTCTTAGCAAACCTCGATTCATCTATCTCAATTCTGACAGTCTATTTCCAGGTACTCTCTACGAATATCGCACTTATTCCTCCACCGAGTCCAATCCCAATTTATATTGCGGCGGCTATTGCTGCAATTGTTTTGGTTTTAGTTGTCATTTTACTAATACGTGCCCACTGGCTACGACGAAGACTTGGCGCCTAATAAATACGACTTCTATAGTTGGTCTAAGGACATTGTGTTCTTCGCTGCTATCTGCTGACCATTCAATATGAAGTGGAAACCCATTTATACGAACTGACGAACATCAAGGCGGGCTTGCCATGATACACCAATTGTATCATTTTCACAAAAGTGGACTCGTACTTACTTCTATTGGATTTGGTCCAATGACAGTAGATGTAAGCCCTGAACTCGTCTCGGGATTCCTCTCAGCCCTCCGTATGTTTGGTCAAGACCTTCTCGCTGATGATGTTACAACCATCGAAACAGGAAATTATCAGTTCGTTTGGGATTTTGCAGATCCTGTCCTGAGTGTGGCCCTTGCCGACCGAGAAGATGATGATGTCTCAATCATGGCGGTGCTGAAAACCCTCAATGCCTTATTCCTGGATCGCTACCAAAAGCAGCTGCGGCGTTGGACAGGCGAAGTTGCGCCCTTCCGGGAGTTCAATCCTGTAGCCCGAGAGATTGTACAAGATTACTTACCCACCTTTGAAAAACCTCCTGAAACAGAAGCACTCCGACCGGCTATAATTCGGTTGTGGCGTCGGTTTGGTCCTGGATTAGACATCCTCCTATATGGACTGCTGCGGGGTACGCCAATTCTTGCTGTGGGACGGAAATCACGGAATCATTCGGTGATTCGAGCACTACAAACCATGCGTCGCCGGCGCATCCCGGTAATGTATTTTGACGATGCCGGTGCAGCACTACAGGTGCTAAGAGACAGACCTGCTAACATGTCGTTTATTCTCAGTCTCCCAAACCGAGCCTATGAGGAGACTTTTGCAGATTCGTCCAACATGGGACTCACGTATGTTTGCCTGCTTGTAGAGGAGCACCTTGTGTTACCGGTGGGCTTTGAACCAAAAGCCTTGGATATTGCTGAAACTGTTGTCCATGCGGAGAAAGTCTTGGGTGAAAGCGGTGTAGAGCTGCGTAATATTGCTGAAACGGCGTTTCTTACCGTGCGAGATCGGATTGATGGAGTAGCTAAGCTCCTCGCGCAGTCTGATAAAATCCCCGATGATGAGGCCGCTATGCTCCTACGATTATCGAAGAGCGATTATCAAATCTTTAAAGAATTGGCCGTGGAAGGGGGTTATGTACGCCGTGCCCGAAAATGAGGAAACTGATTGGGAGCGTCTTGAAAAAGAATTCCGAACCTATGAAATGATTCATGCCCTCCCCAAACGATACTTCGACTTAATGAATAATGGGGGGAAATTTGCTAAGCAAGGAAAGTTTAAAGAAGCAGCACGCGAGTTTGCCGAAGCCCGTGTGGAGATTGGCAAAATCCTTCAACAACTCCTTGAGATGCAAAAAAAGCCCAAGGCTCAAATGTGGCAATTTTTCGGCATTCTATGGGCTTTTAAACTCATCAAGAGTGTCTTCTATTGGTTTCTGGCTAGAAGTGAAGCTGCGGAGACACCAAAGGAAAGGGAAGCATTATTGATGGCAGCTCTGGGTGCTCAACAGATCGGTGCTGACATGATTCCAGCTTTTGAGACGTTGAATCAAAGCTTCAAGGGAGAAGACCAGGAACTGTTGCCAATGCTTGGTGAAGCGATTCGGAATTATGAGGAGCGACAGCGGGTTTTGAAAAAAGCGTTAGCGGAACAGGGTTTGGATTCTCACATTTGATTATTCCTTTTTTCGTGAAAAAAAGCCGATTTATATACTTTATAAGGGAAAACAAGGCGACCGAAATCTTTTTAAATAGAAGGCTCCAAACCTCACTTTAGCGGCGTTTCTTCTCATATTCAAGTAGGAGGAGAAGCCGTTTCTTCAACTTGGAGGATACAAAATTGGCTGTTGATAAAATCGTCAAGAAAGCAGTCGCTGCAAAAGCCCATAAGATGGGCTTCAATGTTTCGGCTGATGCTTACCAAGCAATCGATGATG
>JABXGU010000004.1 GCA_016550415.1 archaeon
ACAGTATTGGTTGCACCGTCGATTACCGTGACATTGTTGCCGTAATAATTAGCACAATAGACTTTGTTGTCTGGCGAATTATAGGCGAGAGCATAAGGCCCACCACCCACGGCAATTGTGGTAATGACAGTATTGGTTGTGCCGTCGATTACTGTGACATTGGCACTATTATCATTAGCACAATAGATCTTGTTCTCTGCCGAATTGTAGATGAAAGCACAAGGGTCCTCTCCTACGGTAATTGTGGTAACGACTGTATTGGTTGCACCGTCGATTACTGTGACATTGTCGCTGTTATAATTAGCACAATAGACCTTGTTGTCTATCGAATTGTAGACTAAAGCACAAGGTCGGATTCCTACGGTAATTGTGGTGATGACTGTATTGGTTGCACCGTCGATTATCGTAACACCAATACTCAAGTTATTAGCACAATAGACCTTGTTGTCTGTCGAATTGTAGACTAAAGCACACGGTCGGCTTCCTACGGCAATTGTGGTGATGACTGTATTAGTTGCGCCGTCGATTACTGTGACATTGTTGCTGTTATAATTAGCACAATACACTTGGTTGTTTGTCGAATTATAGACAAGAGCGTAAGGCCCACTACCCACGGTAATTGTGGTGATGACTGTATTAGTTGCGCCGTCGATTACTGTGACATTGTCACTATTATAATTAGCACAATAAATGTTGTTGCTAATCGAGTTATAGAGCAAAGCACGAGGACTATCTCCAGCAGCAATCGTCGTGATAAACACGTTGGTTGCACCATCAATTACCGTGACATTATTGCTGTTATAGTTGGCGCAGTAGACTTTGTTGTTGAGTGAGTTCCAGCAAAGAGCCCTAATATTTTCTCCAGCCGGGACCCTTGCAACCCTTTCATCAGATGACCCGTCAATTGCAATCACATAGTTTCCATCCGCACCGCCAACATATATCGTATTACTGGTGGCATTATAGGTCAAGGCTTGAGGCCATTGAGTTCCAAAAAGGGAGTCCGGAACGTAGATGGTTGTTTCAAGCCACTGGGCGGATACTATTAGCGGTAACAAAAAGGCCAAAAATAACTGCTTATGACCAGATATCATTCACACCTCAACAGATACATATATTCTTCTTGTGTAATTCAATCATATGCCGATATACTATAATTGTCAATTGTGAAAATTTCGTGAAATACCAAAGTATATGGTCTAATAGTTGCTATTCTGTACAGATACATTACCAGTCAATTGTACCGTGCAGATCGATGCCACAAAAGCTGCGGATTATAAGTCCTTCGTCCTACTTCTTGGCACCAATGTGGCACAGAGATGATTAGCCAAATATCCGCACTCAGTATAGCGTTGTGACTATTGATTCTTGAATGTACGCACTAAGACAGGCTGCGGTTTATTAGTCCGTTGCGTGGGATCAGAAAACGTCTGCCGTGCTTAACGGAGCGCGAACCAAAGCAGAGGCAACACAGCCCAATCTAGAATAGTCAAGAAAAGATCAAACGGTCCGCGCGGCATTGAAAGGAAAGTAGTCTTGTATCCGGTCCGGATTTCACGCAACAGGTCCGGAATGCGTGTGACCATGAGAATCAATGCAGCAATAGCCACCCCGATGTTCCATACCCAATATAAAACACAAACATAAGCGATACCGATAGCCACAAAAAGAAAGGTTAGTGTGCGATTGAAATGCCTATCGGAAGCAACTTCCCCATGAGGTGTTGAGGGTATATCGTCCTTAGGTCTATTCATGGTGGACATTTCAACGAAACCACGCACAATGAAACCAATGATGTTGGTTCCAATAAACATGAGCAAGACCCATGCACCGATTGCCTTGATAATGGATAGAACTACGCTCATTCTTGATTCTATTGCTTCATAGGCCGAGGTCAAGCACCCACGATGAGAGAGACGTAAAGATCTGGCAATATTGCCTGTAAAAGCTCTCTACGAACATAATTTTAAGGTTGTTGGACGCTCTATCTTTTTTCGTATCGAGCAATGATTCTTTTTTTCAACACTTCCCTCTCTTTTTCAGTGTACTTCTGTTCAATAAGTGTTAGGCTTATGTCGAACTTTTGTAGAAAACATTCAAAATACACTATTGGGTTAAAATAGATGACTCCACCATCTCTCTTCCAGCCCTCACTCATTGTTGGATTAATACCAAAATTGTGGCCGAAAGAGCTCAACCACTGATGCGCTATAATGTTGCGCCAGCAATTGATCTCAATTGCAATCTCAGAAAACCGTTTATCAGGTTTGTCGCCGTCAACAAAATCCTGCAAATACCGGCTGAACCCATTCACTGCATCCTCTTCAGGGTACAATATCTCTACCCACGTTTCTGCTACTGCATGTATACCCAATATGAGTAAATTAAATAATCCCTTCTCAGCAGCTGGCTTGAGCTCTGCATCAACAAACCAAGTGCCCTGCAAATTTATTAACGTAAGAAGTGCCTCTCTTGGTGAACCGTTCTGCAATCGTTTCAAACGTTGCTCCTTCGTCTCCATGTTACCTCCCGTGTGAATTAATCATATACACCGAATCTGTTCAATCAATATCGCCGATAACGCAAGCAAACTGATCAAGAAATTTGATGAAGTTTTGAACAAACAAAAGAAATCAGATTTGAACTGTTGCTGAATGCACAATACACTGGTGAATCGTACTATCTTGTATGTATTATCATCAATGCATCATTCCTGCTTTCCCTTTGTTAGAATCTTCGATATATATTGACTTCAAAACACAAGAAATTATAATTGATTATGAAGACAAAACAATCAATGAATCTCAAGATGCTTGAAAAGCTATTCGGCGAGTGGGATGATGGCTATTACGACCCAATGCCCCGTGCTTTCCGCCGCTTTAGCAAAGGACTATACAACCTTATGTCCTTCACCGTAAGGACTATTGAAGCATATGATTTTGCGAAGTCTCAAGCTTCTGAGAACAGCACTAAACCTACTATTTTTAAAGAGTATTTTGTACCGAGACTGTTTGAACTAGGATATCTTGCTGCTTGGGCAGCATTTGAAACGTATCTAAGAGAGGTTGCTTGGCTAAAACTGTCCGAAAAATCTAAACCTCTTGCAAGTGAAATAATACTGAAGACACAAAGAATAACTGATATTGTATGTCTGTATAAACGCCTCATTGGTATCGACTTGAAGAAAGTGCCAACAGCAAGGGCATTGCTTAGGGATAAGAAGAAACGAAACAAACTCGCCCATTCAGGTAAAGCACTAGGTTATACTTCCCACTTGGAGACAGATGAATATTGGCTAAATCACACCGCATATGCTGCTACAAAAGATGATGGTGCCATAACAGAAGAATTCTTTTGCCAAACACTTGCTTGGATGTGGAAATTCGGCGACCACTTGCGCAAAAAACTATTTGAAGTGCATTATCCAAAGAAACAGTAGAAAGAAGCTGCCGGTCAGACCTTTAAATTAGAAACTATATCTGGGCCCATCGGTCAAATCGGGGGACGACGAATGGTAAATCCGTAATTGGGTTTACGTAAAACGTTTAGATTTGACCCCGACACATACAACAGATTAATTTTATACTCTCGCAAATCGATAATGACCTTTTATCTGGGCATGAAAAAATTCGCCATGCGAGGATGCGCTTATTAAACCTTTAAAGACAGTCTCAGGAACATCAAAATACTGATATATTCTACCACCCTTGAATTCTATTTCTAAGGTTGAGGTTTTTTCATCATATTTTGCTCTTTCAAGATTTGAGGACTCCAGATTTATCCAATTCATCAATCACCCTCCTCATTGTCATTTAGATCCTTCACGTGAGACGAACGAGGTTCTTGTCGCCTCCAAAGTTCGACTACTTCAGAATAGTCATCTGGCTCACGTTCTCGATTCCAGCCACCTGGGCCAAAATCATCATATATTATCGGGTCTTGACTATCTGGCCTTCGTCCTTTCGGCGGGATCTGAACTAACGCCCTGACAGGAATGTTGACAGCCTCGCCAACGATTATAGCTTCACCAGTACGAAGGATCGGTAACATTGAAAACAAACCCTCCAAATGATCAGGTACAGCTGAAGTGACCTGTGAACGATCTAGGGCATTTGCCAGTCTCATAGCGAAAAATGTACCGCATTGACTAAGTATTGTGGTATCTATTTCTACCGGGCGCTGAGATACAAGTAGGATTCCTATGCCATACTTCCTGCCCTCTTTAACAATGCGCCGCACTGCCTGAGCTGCTGCGCCAACGTCATCTTTTCCTAAGTATGAATGAGCTTCTTCTAGCACTAAGAGAAGTGGTCGTTCACGTCCACCCTCTGATAGTCGCCGAGCCCAAAAAAGTGAATCATAAATAATTCTCAGAAGCGCTCCCACCAGAGTATTCAGTATGTCACGAGGGACACCAGATAAATCTAGAACAGTAATTGGCTTAGGACTGCCCAGCCACAGCTTCAATAGGCTATCTAAATCCTGCTCCGGGATTCCATCTTTGTTCGGTAACCATTTACCGGGGTGGAATAAGAAATCATATCTTGAATCACGCAATTTGTAAGCTAGTCCTTCTAAAGGTCTTCTGATGTTTAACGTACTTTGGCTCAAGTAGATCTTTTGGGCGGCCTCTTTGGAAACATCTTGTGGTTTACATTTTGGTGGACGTACTTTAAGGGCATCGCCGGGATCAATTGGTTTGCCCTTGTCATCGGTCTCGAACGCAACGGTATCGAGAGATTGGTTTCCTGTCCTAGTATGCGTAGCAATAACGAGACAATGCAACTCATACCACAACTGGTGAATGCTAAAAGGGACTGGCGTATCAACATTAAGGGTCTCAGCGGTTACCCCTTTTCTAGATTGCTTTGCCAACGACATTAGTTTCTTTTCAGTGATTTTCTCGATAATGCCGCCTCGATCTGCATCATTTTGAATATCGCCAAACGTCACGGATAACAACTCATCGAATGTCAACGCCCAGTAAGGAATGAATAATTGAGATTCATTTCTTTTCTCATCGGCGTTGATTTTGAGAATCGTTGCGTTTTCTTGCATAGCAGCAGCGTACTCTCCGTGTATGTCCAACACGATTACACGCGCCGATTTGAAACGCTCATTTCCTGCAATCGTGTTGAGCAAGGTAGCTATCGTCGTAGATTTTCCAGTTCCTGTGCTCCCGACAATCGCACAGTGTCGAGTAATGAGGGTATTAATGTCTACTAACGCAGGAATTGATTCAGCGCTAGCGAGCCTACCGATTGGGAGATACCTTGGCGATTCAGGTCGTCCATAGATACAAACCAGATCATCTTCAGTCACAAGATGTGCTGTATCACCTATAGTTGGATACTGAGAGAGGCCTCGTTTGAATTCACCCTTACGTGATCCTTCGCCAATCAGCTGTACCGTCATCCATCTATGGCCATATATTTCTTTATCTGCTAGACGTTCAGGAACAGCGCTGGCACCTACTTGTGACACTATACCGAATAGATCAACGTACCCTATAGGTATGCGTACGAAACTTCCCACCTGTCCAATTCTATAACTTCGACCGTTCACGAACACTAGTCCTGATATTGTATCCTCATCAAGGACCACGCTCAGTGTGGCACCTTTAACATCCTCAATTGTACCTAAGCGAGTTGGGTCGTTTCGCATACTTCCTACTTCTTAAATTCCTCTCTCCCAGAAATTTCTTGCAGGAATAAACCGAGAGAAGCAAAATCGCCGAGTTTGAAACAAGCTTGCCAGATTTCTTTCTTACCCTCCTTCTTTGACCATTCCACTGCATTTAGCCGCGAATCAGAATCGGGCTGCTCAGTATATTCCTTCCAGAGTGTTTCTTTCGTGCCAATTATACCTCCATTTTTGGCTATTAAACTTAAATTTCCGCGTTGGCTTGATAGATTTACAGCGTGCGTATATTCAGTCAAATCACCGTAGACTAAAGCAAAAACGGTCGCTGAAGGTGTTCCCTGTAGTCCCTGGACAATCACATCATTGAGATGTTGATCGCCAAATGAGTAGCCAACAATGATCAATGCGCTCGAAGGAGTGTTGAGGAATTTCTTTAAGCGATCCATCATTGCAAGATATGGCATTTTGCGGCTCTGTTCATATTTCAGGTGCGAAGGATGGATTACCACATCACCCCCCGTTTGCACGTCACTACGCCATACTACCAAGTCCTCTTGTCTCCAGTTTATTGAACCATGTATCTTCCATAATCTTGCCCACCGTGCCGGTAGCGTGTCGAACTCAATTGCGTACGGATCAAAGAAAGGTTTACATGATCCTATGAAGCCGTCAAAAAAAGGAACTCGAAATTCCTCTAGAGCTTGTTCCATCAACAAATCGTAATTGGTTGTAAAAACCTCAACAGGTTCTGTCCGGTCTGTCGCGCTTATCCACGAGGCAAGATTGTGGTAAGGCGTTGCCTTATTTGGAAGTTTCTCGCTAACACACTTCTTTATCTCTTCGCATATACGCTTCTCCACCGCAACCAATTCTTCTTTCTGCAGTCCCAAAACTCCTGCTTCACCAGCATATTCCTTGAGACCCCTAACACGACTAAGGATATCTTCTATGTTTGGATTGTTGTTACCACAGGCTTTAAGTTGATCACAGATTTTGTCCCATGTTTTATTATTATCATCTGAGCACACCTTTAGTTTCACTGCTTCGGTGAGTCCTCTGATATCGGGGATCAACGAGGTATTCTTGTCATCCTTTATAGAACAGGGACACCCTGCGCCAAGAAGAAATCCTAGTGGTTTCTTACTTTGCATCAAGCATTGAACTAGTTGATTTACTAATCGTTCCGGATCGTCAATCATTTAACATTGCTCCTATTTTCTTTTATCCTTTAGGCGACATACTTACACTAGTGGTGAGTTCCTCTACCACCTTCGTATTCCCAGTCTCTATCTCACTATTCGCTGTTGCAGCTAGTTTTAATTGTATTTGTTATTACCCCTAAGTCAAGACAGCCCCCTAAGACAATGCGGCGCTACTGTGCCGTTGCAGAGTTTGTTTTCTTTGAGAATCAAACTTGAAATTGCAGAGTCATCAAACTTACGCCATATTTCACCCCTTGACAAATCAGCATTTGTTGATATAATAATAGTGATATCATATTGTTGATATCAATGATTAAGACAAGGAAAAGGAGGATTTAATGGACAAAAAGGACGACAAATTCACAATGGATGATTTTTTTGAGATGTTCGGGATCAACGACATATTGAAGTTCCTCGAAGGTAAGCCTGACTTAGCCAAAAAGGTCTCTGAAATGAGAGGTCAAAAGAAGGAAAGTAGGTTGGTGATTAATATGCCCGAATGGCTAAAAAACGGCCTACAAGAGAAGGCAAAGAAGAAGGGCATGTCTATGAACCAAATCGTCCGGGTTGCGGTAATCGAATACCTATCAAAGGAGATAAAGAAATGACAAGACACGTCTTAAATAGTGTCATAAACGTCGACTTGGACGTTAAGAACGTCGTTAACGACTTCAATACGCGTCTTAAACAGCGTCGCAAAGATCGATTAGACGTCGAAATGCCTAAAACGACCTCAAATGACGTGACAAGACCGGTCGTTAAGAGCGTCGTTATTGGTCAAGTAGGCGTCGGACACGTCATGACCGTGTCAAGACGCGTCGTAAATAGTGTCATAAAGGTCAAATTCGATTTCGACCGGTCTTTTCGACGGTCAAACGACGTCTTGACGCGTCAATAGGTGGTCTTTATGTCTTTTGACCATGATTACGACGGTCAATTTCTCACTGTCGACGAGGTCGCGACCTTAATGAAGGTCAGTGTCAAGACGGTCTACTCGTGGTGTGCGACCGGATATCTGCCCTGCGTTAAATTTGGGCATCTTGTCCGCATTGACAAAGATGACCTTCGGACGCGACTGGAGGAAATCAAGCAACAGTCGCGTCGAAGAGGGTCGTAGTTTATGACGGTTCATATTGACTTTTCGCATGTCCTGGATAAACTAAGGTCATGGAGGAATAGATGAAAACATACCAACGCAAGAGCGTATGGTATGTAGATTATTCCTTCAATGGCGAAAGAATTCGCTATGCGGTCGGCAAGAAACATGATGCCGAAGAAGAGCTTGACCGAATAAAGTACGAGGTCAAACACGGTATTCACCGACCGCAAAAAAAGATGGTCTTTGACAACTTGCTGGTAGAATACCAGCAATGGGCTAAAGTCAACAAGAAGATATCCTCTCTCAAACGCGAGTTGACAAACTCCAAGCCATTACTCAAGTACTTCGGGGGTCGCAGAATCAATCTGATAACGCACGCCGACGTCGAGCAATATCAACGACAGCGGGTCGACGGCGTTTTGACAATCGAGGGCGTCTCAAAGAAGCCTAAAGTCTCGCATTCGACCGTGAACCGCGAAGTCATCATGCTGAAACACATGTTCAAAAAGGCAGTCGAATGGGGTTACTTGCCGATCAGTCCACTCCGCAATGTCAAACTGCTTAAAGAGCCGCCCGGACGAATACGCTACGTCAAACCAGAAGAATGGCAACGCCTGCTAAGTGCTTGCTTACCTCAAATACGAAATCTCGTTATCTTCGCACGTCATACTGGTCTACGACGCAGCGAAATCTTCAATCTCGAATGGTCCGACATCGACTGGGAACAGAAGCGCCTTTCGATCCGCGAACGCAAGAACAACACGTCGATGATAATACCCATGAGTAGGGTGGTTTTCAAAATACTGACGACGATTCGCAAGACGACGACCTCAACCTATGTCTTCCCCGGTAATGATGGCCAACGACGCAAGACGGTCCAGACGGCTTTTAAGGCTGCCTGTCGCAGAGCCGGGATCACTGACCTGCGCTTTCACGATTTACGCCACACCTTCGGCTCGGATCTGATAAACAGCGGTGCTGACTTGCAGACGGTTAAGCTGCTCATGGGTCACAAGAATATCGCGAGCACGGTCCGGTACGTCCACCCGACCGAAGAACACCTGCGCAAGTTCATCGAGGCTCAGGACGCGATTGAGGATGTCACAA
>JABXGU010000565.1 GCA_016550415.1 archaeon
AACACATGACTTGAATCTCGTTACACGCGATGAACTAACTCATCTCTTAAACAATATACAGACTGCGTACGAGAAAACTAGTAAGGTAAATTCTGTTTCCCAGTTTTCTCGAGTTACTAGGGGAACAATTCAGGCGGGATGCCAGCTCTTTGGCGATAACGCCCTAATTCTCCTAACTCGTTCACCTCATGAAATGGATGATATTAGCCTACCAGTTGGAAAACGAATTTCAGAAGCAGTTGAGAAGATTGTTAAACGGAGTATTATTGTAGATACCCACAATTGTATCGGAGAATTAAAGGAATCTGTCTATGAGGACTCAGAGCTAATCCCAGATATGATTGAGGCCGCAGTAAAAGCAACCAAGCAAGCTCTACAAACAAAGCGTGGTCAACCACGTTTAGGTGTAGCAAGTAGTTTAATGCAAGAATTCTCTGAATTACAGGGAATGGGCCCAGAAGGAATAACGGCGGCAGTTATCGAAGTCATGGGACAGAAGATGGCTTATGTCATAATTGACGGAAATAACATGGTTATAGGTCTACGCGAGAAATTACACCAAGAATTAGTTTCCCATCATGTTGATGCAGCGGAAATCCTAACCACTGACACCCATCAAGTTACAGCAATCTCAACCAAAGGTGAGGGCTATAGCCCAATTGGACTTGACATACCTCACGCATCAATAATCCAAGCTGTCAAAGAGCTTGTAGAGGAGGCAAAATCCCGACTTGAACCAGTCCAAGTTGATGTTCACATTGGTGAAACTGAACCTTTGCATGTTATGGGCGAAGGAACAGTAGAAACCCTTGCTAAACTAGTTCCTTTATCTGCAAAGGTTGCCAAACGTGTCGGAATTGCAGTATTCTGTGGGGCCTTCTTATTATCACTACCACTCCTTGCTCTCATCTAGATAACATACACCTTCGCAATCCTTTTTAGCACATTACACTGGTCAGTATCTTTATCGAACGTGGGCGGTTATCTAATGAATCTTTTCGAAGTACGTTTCCATGGACGTGGTGGACAGGGAGCTGTCACAGGAGCCAAAATCCTTGGTGAATCCACAAGGATGGAAAAAAAGCACTTCCAAGCTTTTGCCCATTATGGTGCTGAAAGACGTGGAGCACCCGTAATGGCTTTTACTCGTATAGCTGATGAGCCTATTAGAATACACAGTTACATCTACGAACCTGAGGCAATAGTCGTCCTCGATGAAACACTCCTAAATATCCCTACTGTCCAAGAAGGAATTAACGAAAATACATTCGTTATCATCAATACACCCAGAGCACCAGAAGACACCAAATTAAAAGTCAAAGCTAAGGTTTCTACCGTTGATGCCACAAAAATTGCACTCGAATTCGGAATATTAGTAGCAGGAATAGCAGTTGTTAACACTATAATGCTAGGTGCTGTGGCTCGTGCAACCAATATTGTATCTATTGAAAGTGTGAAAGAAGCAATTCAAAAAGGGCTAAGAGAGCTACCTGAAAAAATAATTAAAATCAATGTGGACGCCGCCCAACGCGCATACAATGAACTCAAAATAGGGAAATGATAATGACACCACTTAAACGAGAACCTCCAAGCAAACGCATTACGTGTATTACATATCCAGAACCTGGGGCAATGGGTCGCACAGGAGACTGGCGAATCTTTCGTCCAATTGTGGACAATAAGAAATGTACTGGCTGTCAATTCTGCTGGCTATACTGCCCTGATGCTGCCATTACAATGGATGAGAATAACAAACCAGTCATCAACCTAGAATACTTCAAAGGATGTATGATTTGTGAAGAAAATTGCCCAGCCAACGCGATTAAACGTATGCGCGAAACAGAAGCGGAGGCACAAGAGAAGTAATAATCTGAGGGAATCACTTTGCCAAAAACCATTTCTGTAACAGGAAATCACGCAGCAGCCTGGGCAGCACGCACAGCTGAACCTGCTGTCATTGCTGCTTATCCAATTACTCCCCAAACAACTATTGTGGAAAAAATTGCAGATTTTGTAGAAAGTGGCCAACTTAAGTCTGAATATGTTCGTGTAGAATCTGAACACAGTGCAATGGCTGCCTGTATTGGCGCCTCAGCGCTGGGTCTCCGCACTTTCACTGCCACCTCCTCACACGGACTCGCACTAATGCATGAAATGCTCCATTGGGCCAGCCGAGCCCGACTCCCCATCGTGATGCCCGTAGTAAACCGTGCTATGGGTCCCCCATGGAATATTTGGTCAGACCATACAGATTCGATGGCTCAAAGAGATACAGGGTGGATTCAGTTCTACGCCGCTAACAACCAAGAAGTCTATGATACTGTATTAATGCTATTCCGACTCAGCGAAGACCCAAGCATCCTAATTCCCAGCATGGTAGCCATGGACGCATTTATTCTAAGTCACACCTTCATGTCAATAGAAGCATATGAGCATGATGAGATTACCGATTTCCTTCCATCATATAAAGCAGGACATTGGAAGTTGGATACAAAGGATCCTATGGCAACCGGTAACATTGCTGGTCCTGAATATTACTATGAACTAAGCTATGCCATCCATGAAGGATTTGAAGCAGCACGAAAACTCATCCCAAAGGTTGAACGCGACTTCGAAAAACACTTTGGTCGAAGCTATGGAGGATTCATAGATACATACCAATGTGATGATGCTGAAGTAATACTCATCGCCATGGGAACAATGGGCGAAGAAGCACGACTTGCCATAGAAGAACTTCGAAAAGAAGGAGTAAAGGCAGGATCTGCCCGACTCCGCGTTTTCAGACCCTTTCCAGCAGAGCAAATCCAGACACTCGCATCTAAAACCAAAGCATTTGTCGTTATCGACCGCAGTCTATCCTATGGACACCTAGGTGCCGCTGCCACCGAAATCCGCTCTGCCCTATATCGAAGCGGACAAAAAACACCAGTCCTAGGCTACATTGCCGGACTCGGTGGACGAGATGTCCGCTACACCGATATGATGAAAATAATTCAAACCGGCTTCGAAGCCGTAGACAAAGGCATCACACCACCAGATACCTTCTACGGACTAAAAAGGTGAAAAAAATGGTAGCAATAAAAGACATGCCCAGAAAAGAATACATAGAATTAGGACACGCAGCCTGTGCAGGATGCGGCGCAACAATCGCCATCCGACACGCCCTAAAAGCCCTCGGCGAAAACACAATCCTAACCGTCCCAGCCTGCTGCATGTCCGTCATACAAGGACTCTACCCCAAAAATGCAATACACCTCCCCGTCCTTAACACCGCCTTCATGACCACAGGAGCAGCCGCATCAGGTATCGCAGCTGGACTCAAATACCTCGGAAAAGACAAAGACATCACACTTCTAGCTTGGGCAGGCGACGGCGGCACATACGACATCGGAATCCAAGCCCTTAGCGGTTCAGCTGAACGAGAAACTAATTATATATACACTTGTTATAATAATGAAGCATATGGCAATACTGGCATGCAACGTTCTGGTGCTACTCCTTATGGTTCTTATTCTACTACGACGCCGACGGGTAAGTTGCAGCATAGGAAGCCATTTGCGCGTATTATGGCTGAGCATGGGATTCCTTATGTGGCGTGTATTTCTGCTGCGTATCCGCGTTTGATTTTTGATACGTTTAAGAAGGCGAAGGATATTGTTGGTACTCGTTTTGTTGAGATTCATATTCCTTGTCCGACTGGGTGGCGTTATCCTACTTGGAATTCTGTGAAGATGGGTAAGTTGGCTGTGGAGACTGGTGTTTGGATTATGTGGGAGAAGGAGGGTGATGAGAGTCGGTTTTTGGGTAGGAGTCGGTTAATTGCTGAGGGTAAGGTTGAGCGTAAGCCTTTGATGGAGTATTTGGAGCCACAGGGTCGTTTCAGGACTTTAGTGAAGGATTCTAAGCGTATGGCAGAGTTCGAGCGGGGAATTGAAAGGGAGTGGGATATTTTGAAGAAGAGGATTTCCTGCTAGTCGCGAAATAGTGAAATGGCTGGAAGGGACTAGTCTGGTTGGACTCTTCTTTAGCTATTGATAGTTAGTGGTGGAAATTGTGAAGCTTGAGTTTGTTGAAGAGATGGTTTCTGTTGGTGGAATCCATGTTGCTGTGGCTGTTTGTAAATTGGCTAATGGGTCGCTTATTTTTGTTAGTGATGGTGATCATCGTGTTGGTACGATTGGTTTTGGTGTTCCTACGCCATTTGGGGATTTGTCTCAGACAGCGACTTCTTGTTTGGTTGGGACTCGGTTTCAGGCGGCTGTTCGTGCTATTGCTGAAATTGCCGCGGATAAGTTGGGTGGAATTGCTGTTGTGAATTTGTTTCTTTCAAGGGATAATGAGGCTTTTTTGTCGTCGGTATTGGCTGCTGTTCGTCAGGTTATTCTAAAAATAGGTGAGCAGTCTGCTTACGAATAGTTAGAATAATGTTTATTAAAAACATTAAAATTTGATGTTACTAGTGAAAAAACAGTAAAATCTTATTGGAGGTTGCTTTAATGGTCTCTAAACCGTGGGGTTTTATTAAGGACCCGATTTATGGATATGTTGCAGTTACCCACCTTGAAAAGGATATTATTGATACGAAGGTGGTTCAGCGGCTACGACGCTTGAAGCAGTTAGCTGGCGCTGAGTTTGTATATCCAGGAGCGAATCATACTCGTTTTGAGCATAGTGTGGGCACTATGCACTTGGCTGGAATGCTGGGGGAGAAGATATCTGCTCAGGAGGAGGAGATACAAGCTTATCGTATTGCCGCACTCCTCCACGATGTGGGTCATGGACCGTTCAGCCATATTTTTGAGCATTTACTGGCAAAGCAGAATAGGACACATGAAGATATTACTACTTGGCTGATACAAAAAACAGAGATAGCTGACAAATTAAGCAAAGCAGGTATTGATCCAAACGAGATGGGACTTCTAGCTGTTGGTAAACTCCAGAATAAGGGTAAACCATATTTGAATCAGATAATTCGAAGTACCATTGACGTTGACAAGATGGACTTTATAGTCCGTGATTCCTTCCATACAGGTGCTGAGTATGGTGGAGTTGATATTTTCCGCCTGATTTACACAATTGAACCATTTCAAGGAAATTTGGCGGTGAATACCACAGCACTTTCTACCCTAGAAGCATTTCTGATTGCACGAGTTCTAAGTTTTCGAAGTATCTATTATCATCGTGTATGTCGTGCTGTGCAAATGATGCTTGCAGATGCACTGGAGCTTGCTGATGAGGAGTTGGGTCTATCCACATTCAAGACACCTGATGAGTACATCGATAAGGATGATTTTGTTACATGGACACTTCTGAAGAGGTGTAAGGCATCAAAATCTATAATTGATCAACTTGAAAGGCGAGAACTACTGAAATGTGCTTATACGGTGGAGTCGATTGTTCAGGAGCACCCTACAGTGGATCTCTTTTCAAAAGATTCTGTTCGCAAGGAGATTGAAAAGGAGATTGCCACAAGAGCCAAGGTTGGATTGGATCAAGTACGAATTGATTCTCCGCTCCTACCATCAGTACCCTATCGACATGCAGCTCAGTTAGATCCAATGGAGATCCCAGGATTTGCCTATTATGGGAGAAAGAAAGTCGCTGTGAAAATCGGTGAAATGTCTAGGGTAATTTCAGCCCTTAAGGGGTACCTCGATATTGTTCGTGTATTCACCAAAGCTTCACTCCGTAAGCGTGTCGGCAAAGCTGCCCATGAAGTTCTTGGTGGAATTCCCTATGTTGCAGGTATTTCAATGTGAAACTGGCTCATAATTAGAGAAAATCGGAAAGACGTAATTGCTTTCTTTCATGGGGTATAACACGTTTAATTTTGAGCTTGTCTAAAACTGCGCCAAAGGTGATTGTGTCACCATGGGTCAAATAGACAGCCTTTGGTTTGGCTTCATGAACATATTGAAGTAATTGTTGAAAGTCTGCATGTGCAGATAAAACAAAGGCTTTGTCTGCATTTTTCATTGGAAATATCTGAGCCCATCCAGTAGCTACTGCTCTAACAATTCTTTGATGAAAAGGTAATTGCTGTTTACTAATGCGACGTGAAGAAAGGTATACAAACCCTCCATCACGAATTATCTCCCTTCCTATCTTCGAGTTTGCAGAATGATATTCGAGGGGAATATTATGATTGCGATATACCCCACTTACCTTTGCTATTTTTGAATCAACAATTACTGGGATAGTAAGAAATTTATTGATTAGACGAATGATTTCCTGAGCTTTCCCAGTCGCATAAACTTGGAATGCTGGAATCTTACTTTTCTTCAATTCATGACTAATCCATTCGACAATTTCTGCATAGACTTTTTCAAGTGGAGGAAATAGTGCCTGAGGTCGACCGTAGGTAGCTTCAATTAACAATATGTCACAGGGATGACATTTTGCCTTTTCCGTGGTTAACATTGGATTAAGGTTGAAATCCCCAGTGTAAACTAGACGTGTGTTGTTTCGTTCAATAGCAAATTGTACAGCTCCAAGCATATGACCTGCATGTAAAGCAGTTAGAGTTACATCATCAGAAAGCTGGATGGTGTCACCTGTATTAATTGGCCTCACTCGAGTTGTCCTTCCCCCCAAAGCCTTGTAAATGTCTAGTGTTTCAGGAGTCGCAAACTTCGTGATGGAACTACGGAGACCAGCTGTGTGGTCCGAATGAGCGTGAGAGACACAAATAATACTCCTGTCTTTTTGGAAATACCGAGGAATCTTGATTGGATCGAAAAGAAGCCTCTTCTGTCCTGCAGCAATTATGATATCTTTGTGACCAAGGAGTTCAAAGTCTGTGAGGGAGTCTGACATTATTCCGCCTCATTAGACCAGCCAGAATGTGTGATGGTGGAAGATAGGCACACAACTGGTTTAATAAGTATACTCTGTTAAAGGGGCGGAAACCCAAGGAATGTGAATACTTGGTACCAAGCAAGAAGAACTACAACTATTAGAAAGATGGAAAGCAGAAGAACAGAGACGGGACCAACCTTTATGCCCTCACTTTGATCTGCAAAGAAACGAATAAGTCCTGCACCAGCGGCAGGCATTGGTCCTTCTGAACTCCTTTTCTTCTTTGACTTGGGCATAATTTATTCACCAGCCTAATCTTTGAGTTTTGTTCACCACACCGTTTTTAAGCATTACCGATGATGACACACAACTGCCTCAAAATACCAATTGTATTTCTAAGGGTGTGAGAAATTGGAAAAAAGTGATGTACGCTCTTCTTATGATCAAATATTCTCATTGCTGGAGAAACACCATTCATGGATGAGAGAAACAATAAATCTAATTGCCTCTGAGAATGTTCATTCACCAGCTGTCCGCGAAGCCATGGGAGTTGATTTCAGTGATCGCTATGCAGAGGGATGGCCAGGTGATCGAGTTTATGCTGGTTGCAAGTACATCGATGAGGTTGAATTATTGTGCATCGATCTTACCAAAGCCCTATTTTCTGCAGAGTTTGCTGATGTTCGCCCAATTAGCGGAGTCTTAGCTAATTTGAGTCTTCTTACTGCGTTCACTGAACCAGGAGATCGAATGATGAGTCTTTCCATCCCTATGGGTGGTCACATTTCCTTTGCTCGCCACCGTTTGTGGGGAACAGCTGGGCGTGTTCGCGGACTGAAGATCCAATATTTCAAGTACGATGAGTTTGAGATGACTATCGATGTTGATGCAACAATTCGGAAGATTCAGCGACTTGAGAAGAAAGGAAAACATATTGATTTCTACATGTTCGGGGCATCTGTGCTTCCATTTCCGCATCCGATTCAAGAAATTTCTGAGGTTGCTAAGAGTTATGGTGCATTTGTCAACTATGATGCTGCACATGTCGCTGGTTTAGTCGCAACAGGCAACTTCCAGGATCCGCTACGTGAAGGATCAGACAGTATCACCTTTAGCACCCATAAGACTTTACCAGGTCCCCAAGGTGGCTGCATTGTTTCTTTTGACAAATTTGGTAATCGCATTAAGCGGGGTGTATTCCCTGCTTTGCATTCTAATCATCACCTTCATCATGTAGCTGCTAAAGCAGTGGCTATGGCGGAAATGCTAGCCTTTGGTAAAGAATATGGTAGGCAAATTGTATCGAATGCCCAAGCATTGGGTCAGGCATTGACTGAAGAAGGATTCAAGGTTCTTGGAGAACATAAAGGATTCACAAAATCTCATGTACTCCTTATCGAAGTTGCAGATACACCCTTACGAAATGGTCGAGCAGTTGAAGAGAAACTGGAGCAGGCGAATATCATAATTAATCGCAACCTGCTCCCATGGGATAAACGATTTGGGAGGGATTATGTGAGACCTGGTGGTATCCGATTAGGAACAAGCGAGGTTACTAGATTGGGTATGAGTAAATCTGAGATGGGGGAGATTGCGCATTTCATGCGGCGTTTAATCTTTGATGGGGAAGATTCAAATAAAGTTGGGCGTGAAGTTGCACAGTTACGAGAAAGATTTCAAAAGGTTCATTATGCCTTTGATACTACACGCGACGCATATGAATACATTCGATTAAGGTAAAAGATAGGGTGGAATAGCGCTAAAGGTTAGTATTTTAAGTGTTCTTTGCTAAAATAATCATGTTTTGTGAGTTTTACAAATTGTTGATATTGTGATATTTGTAGGTACTGATTCTTGAGG
>JABXGU010000056.1 GCA_016550415.1 archaeon
ATAAAGGCACCAACAATCGGAATTGGCGCAGGAAAATATTGTGATGGCCAAGTACTTGTAATCAACGATTTGCTAGGCTTGGATAATAGCCCTCCACCCAAATTTGTAAAACGATTTGCAAATCTCAAGGAAGAAATCAAAGTGGCAGTACAACAATATATTGAAGAGGTCAAGTCAGGAAGTTATCCTGATAGTAAGCACACATATCACTGAAGAGATAGGGGAAAAATGATGGTAATTGTGATTCACTTCTCGAATGAGATGAAGCAGAGACAAAAAATGGAATAGCATGTGGTGACTGATGATGGACGATGAACATCCCTCAAAAGATATCATTGAGAGTCAAGGAATTGAGCTTCGTGGCAAAAAAGTGGTGTTATGCATCACTGGGAGTGTGGCTGCAGTTCAGTCTCCGGATATTGCACGTTCATTAATGCGGCGAGGAGCAGAGGTGATTGCAGTATTTTCTCCAGCTGCACAATTGATAATACATCCGTATCTGATGGAATGGGCAACAGGCAATAAAGTCATCACTGAGCTAACAGGAAAAATCGAGCACATAGCGCTGGCAGGTGAACATGAAAGAAAAGTAGATTTAATTCTAATTGCCCCAGCAACGGCAAACACCATCTCTAAAATTGCTATGGGAATTGATGATACACCAGTGACCTCAATTGTTTCAACAGCGTTTGGCTCAGGAATACCGATAATCATTATGCCCGCTATGCATGTTTCAATGTATAAGCATCCAATTCTTACAGAGAACATCAAGAAACTTGAAGGACTTGGTGTTGAATTCGTGGGTCCTCGAATTGAAGAGGGGAAGGCGAAAATTGCCTCCACTTCGGAGGTTTTGGATGCAGTTCTTCAAAAACTTGGGTCTACATATGACTTGGCGAAGGTTAAGATTCTCGTTACGGCTGGACCTACAATTGAATATATTGATCCTGTAAGGATTGTCACAAGCCGTAGCTCAGGTCAGATGGGAGTGGAAATCGCACGAGCTGCATATGAACGAGGATCTGATGTGACATTAGTATATGGTCGAGGAACGACGCCTCCACCACAAGAAACCAAGGTAATTCCTGTAGCAACTACCAAGGAAATGTTTGATGCCGTGGTTTCAGAATTAAAAGCCAGTAAATATGATGTTCTCATATCAGCTGCTGCGGTCGCAGATTGGACACCTAAAAGACGAAGGACCCAAAAGGTGGCTACAGGGAAGACGAAGACTCTCACAGTGGCATTCCAACCTACACCAAAAATTGTTGATGCAGTGAAGAAAATTCAGCCAGAAACCTTTCTTGTCCTCTTCAAAGCGGAACATAATGTTTCAGATAAGGAATTAATTTCCCGGGCTTACCGGCGAATGAAAACTGCGAGGGCAGATTTGATTGTGGCAAATGATGTTGCTAGACCAGGCGTGGGCTTCGATACAGCTACAAATGAATTGTTCATCATCGACAAGAACAAGGATGTAATCCATGTTCGCCGCACATCCAAACGTAAGGCTGCTCTGCGTCTCCTAGATGTTATCGCAGGAAAGTTGGCTAAAGGATAAGCCACCAAAATTTATTGGCATATGCTAAAGAGGTTTGATGAGTGCCTGCCAGAGTGCATCTTCACTTGGTTGTGGAAGGGTCTTTTTAGATCCGTCTGGCTCGATGATAAGTCGAATGGCAGGATCTTCTACTAATTGCCCAATAATTGATGATTGGATTCCAGCTTCTTTTAGAACAGATAGAACTTCATTTGCTTTAGAGGCTTTAGCTGCAATTAGCATGGTGCCACTAGAAATTAAATTAAGTGGATCCAGGCTGAGGAGATTGCATATCTGATGGGTCTCCTCATGGATTGTCAGTGCATCGCGTTTTACTATGAAACCTAAATTTGAAGCGTCTGCGAGTTCATGGAGCCCATTGGCTACGCCACCTTCTGTTGGATCATGCATTGCAGTTACTGCCCCAGTAGCCATTGCCTTTAGACCATCATCCACTGCACTAATTCTTTTGATGAACATTTGTGCACTTTTGATGAGAGAAGCAGGCAAATGAGGACGTAAATCATCTGCGCGATCTGTAGCTAGGATGGCGGTTCCTTCGATACCGACTCCCTTTGTCAAGATAAGGACGTTACCTGGCTTTGCATCTGCAGAAGTAACATATCTTCCCTTTTCGGCTATCCCTAGCATAAATCCGACGACAATGGGTCTTGTGAGACCGGGAGTTATTTCACTGTGACCACCTACAATTGCAATTTGTAATTTTTTGGCAGCTTTATCCATGGAGTGCATAATAGTCTGTAGGAGTTCTGGTTGGGCACCTTCTGGAAGAAGAATTGTGGCTAGGAACCAACGAGGACGTATGCCAAAGGTTACTACATCATTGGCACAGATTTTGATTGCATAGTCCCCGATGTGCTCCACAACACCAGTGATTGGGTCAGTAGTGGCGACGGTTACATTACGACCTATTTGAAGAAGAGCCGCATCACGACCTATTCCTGGACCAAATATTACAGAGGGGTCGGAGGCACCAAGATGGGAAAAAACGCATTCTTCAAGTATTTTGGGAGGAACTTTTCCTGTGCGCATACCTGACATAAAGAAGGCACCACCTGAAAATATTCTCATTAAGGGATACAATAAATGTGTCTTTCTCCTTGGTAGATCTACAAGATTAGGACTACACGAACAACCTTATAAGAGGCTGTTTCGTGTGGAAAGTTGGCGGTATGGCTCCAAAGTGAAGCCATTGTTCACCATGTATGGTTGACAGTAGATGAGTCAAAATAGAGAAACTTGGACGATTCCCTGTTGTATCTTCACAATAGTTCTATCATATGTCTTTATACTCTTAGTTCCTTCATTTGGACTGATTTTTCTTACCGTTTCGATGTTATTCATAGGCATCCTCTATCTGGCTCGTACTAATTCAGCTGATACTCGTCGAAAGTCAACACAGCGGTTAGATGACCAATCACCTGTTTCATCAAGGGAAGAAGAAAGTGTTCCTCCCTCTGAAACTGACTCTGATTTAGTACGCGCCCGTTTCCTTGATTCAGAGTCTTCACCAGTACCTTCACAAGAAGAGCAAAGTCCTGAGAAAGTAAATGGGTCCGAAAAATTATCCGAAGAAGCTCCACCTTCACGGGAAACACTTCAAGAGAGAATAGACAAATTGGAGGATCGTGTCCGTTTTCTAAGGAAACGCCTTGCGGAAGAACCAGACATTGACCAGACTCCTTTAGTTCATCCAGAAGAAGACGAGGTACCGCAAGATCTTTCTGTAGATGAAGAAGAGGAACTTTCGGAAAGAGCAATTCAGCAGTTACTGGAAACCTTAGAGGAAAAGCTTCAAAAGGGAGTCATTTCACGGCAACTTTATCAGAGATTACGCGACAAGTTTTTAACAAGGTTGAAGAAAATTCAAGATAGTAGTACTGAACAACCAAAGAGGAGAGCAGCAAAGCATAAAGGAAGATGAATAGAATATGCCCAGCACTCGCACGTCAATACTCATTGGGCTATGGGTACTCTTAGCTTTACTACTAATTGCTGATTTCACTGGCTTTATTATTTTAGATACATATTACACTGGCTTAAGCAGCTTGGTTAATGTGCTGGTCCTTACTTTCTTCATAATTTGGATTGCCAGTGCAATAATGGATTTTCGAGCAAAACCAGCTGAAGAAGAGGTTCCTCGACAAATTCCTCAAGGTGTTCGTTCAGCTTCTGGAGAACGGATAACACCCACCCGTCCACAACCAAGAGTTCGCCGTGGAAAGCGTGCTGCGAAATTAGAAACTATTGTGGTCGAACCTATACCAAGTTCGCGTACTCCATCTACAAGAGCAGGGAGAACCGAAACGGGTGTCTCACCCACAGATACTGAGGTTAAATCTGCTGAAGAACTTGAAAGGGATTTGAAGATGCAAGAGCAGCTTGAAGCAATTGAGCATGAAATGGCAAAGCTTGAAGGAGAACTGGAAGATACGGGACCAACTCCTCAACCGGAACCAGAGGTAACTGATACTCCTCCAGAAGAGGAGGAAGTAGAGGCTCCGAAGGAAGAACCTGATGCAGTTCCTGAACCTCGTGAATTGACTGAGGAGGAAGCAGCATCAGAGCTGCTAGCCACAGCAGAGCTTATAGCTAGACTTGAGGAAAA
>JABXGU010000566.1 GCA_016550415.1 archaeon
ATGCTTACATCTTCTTCAGCCTGACTCCGTTTGTCTGACCCCTCTGGGCGAAAAGGTCCACCATGAAACGCGAAATCAACGAGGCAGTTTCTTTGTGCTCGTTCAATTTTCTCATGGAGTCGTTGAGGTGTCGTAGTGGGTGGATTAGTATTAGGCATATCAACAATTGTGGTAACTCCACCTGCTGCGGCAGCTAGCGAACCTGAAGCAAAATCTTCCTTCTCAGGGTACCCGGGATCACGAAAATGTACATGTACATCAACTAATCCAGGGAGTACTAAGAATCCTGACGCATCAATGGTTTCATTCGCCTGTTCATATGCTGATAGTCCTGATTTTAGGATGGCATTGATTCGTCCATCATTAATCACGAGATCAGCTTTTTCCACACGGTCTGGGAGTACCAGGCTTCCGTTGATAACTTTTAGGTCATGAACAACCATGATTAGGGGGTCACTCCTGGTTCTCGCATTTGCCCTCTTAGCTCTGAAATATGGTTGATTTCATGGCGAGTAAGATATTCACCCAATTCTTGGCAGATTGTTTTAAAGACCATTGATTCTCGAGTTAACACTGCAGTTCCGACTTCGACGGCTACAGCTCCTGCAAGAAGGTATTCGACCACATCGCTACCGGTTAGAATTCCTCCCACACCAATGACTGGGATTTTTAAACTGGCTCTTTGCAATTCCCAAACGGCTCGAACCGCGATTGGTTTAATTGCAGGTCCTGACAAACCCCCGATCCCTGCTCCTAATAAGGGTCTTCGTGTTTCTGTATCAAGGGCAAGCGCAGGGAGAGTGTTCATAACTACCAGACCCGAAGCTCCTGCGGCTACAGCGGCTTTTGCTACTTGCACTAAGCGTGGATAATCAGTGGAACCAGGAAGCTTCACCCAGATCGGCACTTTTCCTTTAATCCGAGCTACTACTTTTTCCACAACCGCAGCAACTCCGGACGGGTCCATTCCCAACAGATATAACGAATCAACATGCGGGCAGGACACGTTCAATTCAACCGCTAATACGCCAGCTTTAACTAACTTGGCTGCGACTTGAGCAAATTCTGTTGGGCTATTTCCTACCGCGCTTCCTATAACCGGAACACCCGTATCAATTGCCATTTTAATTTCGGGAAGATAGTCGTCGATTCCGGGATTAGGGATTCCCATGGCATTCATTAAGCTATTACCATGAATTCCAACAATTCGTGGTCCAGGATGTCCTACTCGCGGTTCTACACCAACAGTTTTTGTAACTACCGCTCCAGCCCCATCATTCCAAGCTCGAATAAGCCCCTCAGCAGCTACACCTAGCACGCCGGATGCTAATATTAGGGGGTTCTCCAGTTCTACTACTCCAACCTTTACCTTTAAGCGTGGATCCGGTTGTGCTTCGCTGTTCGATGTCACAGCTTTCGATTCTCCGATTCTTTCACACTATTGGTAGTGCCTTGTAGATTCTTTGCTTATCTACATTGTCCTGACTAATACCGAAATTGAAGACCCAGAAAGTGCAATGGTTTTCTAATAATTTTTTCTTCAGCAGTGGCAGTCCGCAATTCCATTGTATTAAGAATATCGTAGCCACGGCGAACAAAGAAGCGAACTGCATCAATGTTCCGGGGAACAACAGAAAGATAAAGATTTGATTTCCCCAATTCTCTGATATAATCCTCAGCGGCTCGGAGTAAGGCTGTACCCACACCACGAATTCGCCAATTTTCTGTGACTCCTAATTCCCGAAGAAAATAAGCTCCTTCATGCAGCTCTACACGACAGAAGCCAATCACATCTTTTCCTTCGGTTGTTTCCGCAACGAGAATCTTAGAGGATTCTTGAAGCATATCCTGAGGGATTATGATTGCGGCTTCTTCGGGTGGGAGCGGGCCTCGTCCCTGAAGCTGACGGTGAAAAGTGAAAAATTCAGCGACAAGGTTCGTTAAGACAGCGAAGTCTTTCACGTTATATTCTCGTACTGTAATCGCATTCTCGGCACACATTGAAAACCCTCATCTACCTTCTCTGTTAAGTTATGAAACAAATAAGGCTTGTGAGAAAAAAAGAAAGTTATGGGGTGGTACATACCCAATATCGTACCACCCCGAAGGACGGACATGTTAACTATTCGAATTCGTCGATACACACTTCGTAACCGTTGTGCAACGGCTGGATGTAGATATTCACTTGAATGAGGTTGATTATCATCGCAACCAGGCTAATGAAGATTAGTAAGGGTCCAAGCCACCATATCCATGGAAACACAATGGCTTTCCAGTGAATGAGCATCCAGAAGGCTCCATTCCACACTGGAATCGGCCAAGAGAGTGGTCCGTAGAAGAATAGGGTAAGTGTCCAGATCCCTACTAGTGCATAAAGGGTGTCAATGGATGCCAGTAGTCGTGCAGCGGCTAAAGAGCTGTCACCGACTGCTGTACGAATGGCTGTGAGTCCTGCATGTGTCAGCCCAAAGAAGGCTAACCAGTAGAGTACGGCGATTTCAAAGGTTGGATAGGTTGGAGCTAAGATTGGTAGAACGATAGCTGCAACTAGGGCAATAACAATACCAACGATATGGCCGAGTAATTTACCAAGTAAGGGGCCTCGACCAGTAAGGTTGTTATATTTCTTCACACGCTTCTGAACCCGTTTTTGGGTACGGGGGATGCGTTGTTCTTCTTTCTTTTCATGATCCCGGATGATGCTCCGAATAATCTCGGTAATTGGGGGACCAGAGG
>JABXGU010000567.1 GCA_016550415.1 archaeon
ATTTCAAAGAGTAACCTCACTATGGGATCACCTTCTCCACCCAGATCTTTTTCATCGATTTTCTTTAGGCTCATACAATCACCTCAATTGCATTGACAGCAATTGTAGCAGTAGCCCCTTGAGCTGCACCAAAGTTAAATTGAATATAACTGCCAGAATCGAGCCATCTTGGAAATCCCTTGGATTCACCGGTCCCAGTTCCACCATTAGGGATTGTAATAATACCTGTTCCTGCAGCAAGAGAACATAAAACGTCGGTTTGTTTATCTGAAGCATTCAACTGACTAACTGCTAATGTGGCGTTGGCATCTCTTCTACACGAAATGCTCATGACCAACCATCTTCGATTTGCAGGGACTATAACTTGATGTTGGGTTGTAGAATCAAAATTGGTAGTGGCATCTTCTACGTAATTATCAACTATTCGTCCTGTTTCTGTTAAGGTTGCTTTGATACTACTCATCGAATACCCCCCATCAGAAAGATATCAAACTCTGCTTTGGTTAATGGGATCCATTGGGCAGCGAGATAATGACTAAAGGTAGTTGTACCACTATGGAACACGTCACTGCTGATTTTAGCAGGGCCTTTAAGCCATCGCCAGCCTTCCATGACAACAGCATGATCCTCATGAACATGACCCGTTGCCAAGGTGTAATAGGTCAATGATCCATCACCTTCAACCTGGGTGATGTAAAGGCGTGCTCTGCTTGCTCCGTCGGTAGTATCTAACACTGAAATAGAAGCATTCACGATTAGAAAAAATCCATCTCCAAACGTGATGTCTTCTCCCACTGCCCCACCTGCAGCTGCACTGCTTTTGATGATCTCTCGTCTTACGTCCAAAGAGATCACCTCGCTACAGATACACCAGTCCCCAATTAGCTAAGGGCGCTGTTGAAACAGCATCTCGCATTGTCATCTTGCATTTCACGGTCTGTTTTTGAGCAGCTACCCGAAATGCACGATCCATATCATGTTTAGTCAATTCAAGACCAGCAGTACCCATGTTGGCATCTCCACCAACATTAGGGTTGACCCCAAATTTACATGGTCCAGCCACAGCGAAGTCATCACTTGTAACCTCGGCAGTGGCCACCACTGCAGAATCAGCAACCAGAGTTGTAAATCCTGCATAGGCCCATAATCGAAGCAAGTTTCTTGCCTTGATTTCGATGTCATCTAAATTAGCCTCGCCATTATCGGAAGTGGAAAGGCTTGTTGCAGGTTCACCAGCCTTCATGTGTAATGGAGCATTTCCATAGGGACTAGTTCCATCACTGAAGATAGTAGTAACCTGAATTTCCGGCGCAGCATTAGGAGCCACGTCGGCCACGTTGTAAAAATCAAGCACAGACCCGCCATCACAAGGGTGATTAGCAATCCAAAGAGTAGCTTCCTTTACGAAGCCACCACCTAATGTTAGATATCCCCCAACAGGCTCAAGTGGAATATGAAACGGTTCAATGTTCACATCTTCAGATTCTACCTGAATATATCCAGCGAGGATTTTACTCGCTGCATAAGTACCTACAGGAGCTGCTGTCACTTTGAACCCTAGAATTTTTCGGGCTGACTGAGGAAGAGTCAATGATCCTAAACTTGTTCGGTTAGCCACTGCTGCTGCTGTGGAACCTGGCCCTTGAACAAAATCCATGAAGACGGCCATTTTTAGAATCCCCTCTTCATTATGCGTTTGAGCAAAGATACTCCCTCAGTAATTGCCACTGAGGCAACAAAAGGCCCATATCCCTGGATGAGTCGTCGCCAATCAAAGCTTCCATCAGCATAGTTGAAACCTGTATAGAGCATCCCTATTTCGCGAGGAATGCCTTCAGGGTTATTCTTGTATTGAAGAACTTTTCCGATTCCAGGAAGTATCAATGATCCCTTTTGGATCCATGACTTGATTCTTTGCCAATTAAGAAAGTTTTTCACTCTACTTCTCCTC
>JABXGU010000568.1 GCA_016550415.1 archaeon
CATCATCGATAGCGTGCATCAACTCTTGTATGTGACGTTGTCCTCTAAGTGTAACAGCACGAGGAAAAAGCCCAACACCATTTTCAACATCAGTAGAAGACTTCGCTTCAATTAAGCAGGGTGGTCCTGATGGTCCATGCAGAAGAAAGTCTAAACGACTCTCCCGATAGACTGGTTCTGATTTAATAACATTATAGTGAATGAAAGGTGGCAACAGACCCCGTTCTAATGCCTTAACTAGAAGTTGGTTGGGAATACGTGAGTCCAAGGAAAGAGCCGCACCCTCGTGATGAACACCTACCAAGTCATAGTCTGTTTTACGATGAGAATTTGATGCATAACGAACTAGGACTTTAACTCCAGCAAAAAGCAGATCGGGCATGGGTCCGGGATTGGGCAAGTAACATGGTGTCTCTTTTCCGTTTAGTCGGCAAATTGTGAGAAAACGGTTTGGTCTTCGCAGAAATTCACCAGTGATTAGAGGACCTATCACATGCAATTATGAATCTCCTAACTAATTTTCCCAGCTCTCCGCCTTGCAGGAACCTTTATCTATTTTTTTCTTTTGCCTAGTGCAGCGATTCTGTTGGAATGAATGATAAGATTCGGGGATTCCTATTCTCTTAAATACTGGTGGTATTCACAATGCAAACCAGCTTCAATAGGAGTTGAATTCATTGCCATTAGATTGGAATCGGTATCAAAAAGTGCAAAAGAACATCTTTGATTTAATCGGATTAACACCGCTTCTCCGATTGCCAAAAATAAGTGAAAAAGCTGGTGTCGACATTCTTGGAAAGATAGAATGGTATTCACCGACTGGTAGCTTGAAAGACCGAATTTACTACAAGATGCTTACTGAAGCAATTGAACGTGGTGATTTGAAACCAGGCATGGAAATCCTTGAATCCTCAACTGGTAATGCGGGTATTGCCTGCGCATTTGTTGGTAGAATGCTTGGGTATCCAGTAACAATTGTGATGCCTGAAGGCATGAGCAAAGAAAGACGAAAATTAATGGCGGCCTATGGTGCTCACATTATTTTCACTCCTGGCGGAGAGTCAGATGTTGATCTTTGTCTAAATAAGGTGAAAGAACTCAAAACAAAGAACCCAAGAAAGTATTGGGAGCCGGCTCAATTTAGCAACCCAGACAATTCTGCTGCTCACTACGAGACAACAGGCAATGAAATTTGGGAACAAACAGGAGGCAAAATCGACGCGTTTTTAGCTAGTCAAGGGACTGGTGGAACCATCACAGGGGTAGGTCGAGAGTTACGAAAACACAATCCAAAGGTGAAGCTATATGCTGTCGAGCCCACAGAAGCACCCCTATTATCTGAACGAACATGGGGCTCTCATCGTATTGAAGGGATAGGTGATGGATTCGTTCCCAGAAATCTTGACTTGAGCATCCTTACAGGAATAATCACCACAACCTCAGATGAAGCCATTGAAATGGCTCAAAAACTTAGCCGCGAGGAGGGCCTCTTTTGCGGTATTTCTTCTGGATGCAATGTTGCAGCTGCTATAAAACTAGCTAAAAAGCATCCAGAAATGAAAGCCATCGTTACAATGATTAATGACAGCGGACAGCGATACTTTACCACTCCACTCTGCGGAGAACCTAAACATCTGGAAATACCGGACCGCGAACATCCCATGGACAAGCGAACAAAAGAGGAATTAGACAAACACCAACATAAATGGGAAATAATCCACTGAGAATCCAAAGGTACCAATAGTCTATCAAGTATGAATAGGCGGTATTGATGACAAAGAATCTTGTAACAGACATCCGTGAAGCTATGATTGCTTGCCAAACTGATAAGGTTCTGGAACTTGTTCAAAAAGCGATTGAAGCGAAGCTGGATGCAAGGTCTGTTGTGACAAATGGTTTAACACCAGGTATTCGTGTCCTAGGTGACCGCTTTGAGCATGGTCAGGCATATTTACCTGAGCTAGCTGTGGCGGCAGAGACAATGAAAGAAGCGCTGAAGTTATTGGAGCCACTTCTAGCTAACACTACTGCGGGTGATTCCATTGGCACAGTCGTTATTGGTACAGTTCAGGGCGACATTCACGACATTGGTAAGACCATCGTTGCCACAATGTTGACTGTTGCAGGTTTCACTGTTTATGATATGGGTGTTGATGTGGCACCATCTCAGTTTCTAGCTAAGGCTAAAGAAGTGAAGGCAAACATCATTGCCATGTCTGCACTACTCACAACAACGATGGATCGTATGCGTGAAACCGTTGAGCTATTGAAGAGAGAGAAACTACAGAAACAAATCAAAGTATTGGTGGGCGGTGCCCCCTTAAACAAGCGCTTTGCTGACAGTATTGGTGCTGATGGATATGGCGTGGACTTTGGCCAAGCTATCAAGGAAGCAAAGCGACTCACGATACTCACTAATTCATGAACTAAGAGGTCTTCTAGCAGATGACATTACGTCCCCACTTTTCACTTCTAACAGAAGAAGAAGTCAACCATATTCACCAAGAAAGCCTGTCCCTACTGGAAGATGTGGGCATGACTATCCACAGTGAAGAAGCATTGGATCTTCTTGCCAAAGCTGGATGCCCAGTCGACAGAAAACGACAACACGCCAACATCCCTGCGTCTCTTGTAGAACGGGAACTCCGAAATGCGCCTAACGCCATTACTATTTTCGACCGGGATGGACAACCTACGCTTCAACTTGAAGGTGATAGGGTTCATTTCAATCCAGGTTCAGCAGCCACCCACCTGCTTGATCGTAAAACAGGTGAGAGACGCCAACCTCGCGCTAAAGATGTTATCGAGTTTGTGCGTGTCGTCGATGCACTTCCATACATTGATGCGCAGAGTACTGCACTGATACCTGCTGATGTACCGCATACACTTGCTGATCGGTATCGTCTTTATCTTGTCCTTCAAAATTCCACTAAGCCGATAATTACTGGGACTTTTACTCTGGATGCCTTTGATGATATGCGGCTTATGCTGGAAGCTGTTGTGGGAGATCCAAAGAAGCTTAGGTCAAGGCCATTGGCAATTTTTGATGCCTGTCCCTCAGCGCCTCTCCAGTGGAGTGAACTCACAGTCCATGACTTGTTATGTGGTGCAAAAGCAGGAATACCCATCGAGACCATTTCCATGCCGCAGCTTGGTGCCACAGGTCCAGTTACTCTAGCAGGATCACTCGTCCTACACAACGCGGAATCATTAAGTGGAATTGTCCTTACGCAATTGATCAGGCAAGGTGCACCTGTAATCTATGGAGGCTCCCCGACTGCAGTTGATATGAGATATGGAACAGCCCGGTTAGGATCAATTGAGAGTATTATGTTGACTTGCGCATATACACAGATGGCAAAACATTATGGAATTCCAACTCATGGCTATCTTGGGCTTTCTGATTCGAAGATTGGAGCAGATTATCAGAGTGGTTTTGAATCTACAACGGGTCTTCTCCTTGGAGCACTGGCTGGGGTGAATAATATTGCTGGAGCAGGAATGTTATGCTTTGAGAGCACCCAGAGTTTTGAAAAACTTCTTCTTGATGACGTAGTAGCTGGCATGGCTAAACGACTCCTTAATGGCGTAGGTGTCAATGATGATACATTAGCAATTGAATCACTTCGAGAGGTAGGGATGAAAGGAGGAGACTTTCTAAGGCTGCAGCACACTCTGAAGTGGTTCAAGAAGGAGCACTATATGCCTGGAGATATTGTTGACCGCCAATCCTTTGAAGCATGGAAAACACAGGGTGGCAAAAGCAGCCATCAGAGAGCACAACATCGTCTAACGGAAATATTATCATCTCATGATCCCAAACCACTCAATCAGGATCAACAGCAAGCGTTAGATGAGATTGTTCGTGGCTTCATGAAACGCCATAAGAGTCCACCTTTACCCTTTGGTCCAAAGTAGTAAAGGCAACGCTCACAAATGGCTTTGCTGTAAAAACTTCGTGGGCCTAAGATTCCCAATAATTCCTGATTATTTGCAAAAAAAGTGACCTTTTAAGTCTGGTAAAACTATAAAGAAGCAGCGGCTACATGATTTCTCGTAAAAAGGGAGGCATTCGGCTTGATATTCAGTGTCCTACTAATAACTAGAAATGGTATTAAATTGTACCATAGAAGCTACTGGGCAATCGAAGTTAGTCAGGCTGCAATTAGTGAATTTATCCAGTCTATGCGTCAGCTAGAGCTAAGTGCTGGGAGAAATGTTGACTTAACCATTTTTGTGGAGAATCTAAAATTTGCTCATCGATTCATCGATTCTGATTTGCTCCTTGTAGCTGTGGCAGATCCAAATGACTCTGATGAATTCGTCCAAGGAAAAGCGGAAAATGCTGCTAGATTAGTGAAAAGAAAATTTGCCAAGCAAATATGGGAGTTCAAAAGTACAAGGGATTCCTCCGTTTTCCAAGATATCGGGGAGGTAATTGATTCAGTAATAGTATCCACGTTGAAGATTGTATTGCTTGGTGAAGGGGGCGTTGGGAAGACAACAATTCTACGATTATTACAGGGTATCCCAACAGATTTGGAACATACTCCCACAACAGCAGTGTATGTCGAACAGCTAGAAAAAGTACAGTTAGGCCCATACGAATTTGCAGTATGGGATTTCCCAGGCCAAGAAAAAATGGTTCCAAGATGGGAGGATTACCTGAGAGGAACAGATGTCGTGCTGATTGTAACAGATTCAACGTTGAAGAATGTGATGGCAACAAGACACTTACTGCCCAGAATTCGAAAATGGACAGAAAATGCATTACTTTGGTCTGTGGCAAATAAACAGGATTTAGAAGGAGGCCTCCTGCCTGCTACAGTAGGACGTCTGCTGGGAATTCCAACCGTGGGATTGGTTGCAATCGACCCACGAAATAAAGAAAGCCTTTATCGAACATTACTTTCTGCAGCAGTAGAAGCAACTATTCCTCCCCCATAAAATGTAACCCAGAAATCTGCTATTCTTTTCGCGGTTTTCTATTGGAGAAGTTCCAACTCATTCCTCGACCAGTTCTTCGTTCACGTGCTAGAGCTTCAGAAAGTTGAATACGGTGAAGTTCTTCTAGATCCTCAGCAAGCACCTCAATAGCTATTCCTATGAAGCCACAGTCCTGACAAGCCCATTCGGCTTGTTCTAAAATCCCAGAGATACTTGATAAAGGACGAAGATTAATACTCAGACATTGCGGGCACGCTTTTATCCAATCAGATTTTCCTCTCTCAAATTTTCCTCGAAACCTAGCACCTTGTGCTTTTTGTTTTGATCGAGTCTCCTCATCTTTATTTTTGCCTGCCATAGATGATGCCTCTTCTTGCGCAAAACCCATAGCGTAATTTAAGGCTTACGAATTGAGAGACATTAGCAACTATTGTACTTGTACGTGTTTAAGCATCTTCTTGAGTTGAGAGAAGGAACGGGTATTGATGACATCACCGGATTCCAGCCAACCACGTCGCGCCATAGCTGCACCAAATCGCATCACATCAAGCTGAGCTGCCTTATGGGCGTCACTGTTTATTACTAGCTTAAGTCCGTGGGCTTTTGCTTGACGGGCAGCAACATCTGATAAATCAAGCCGATCCAAGGAGTTTATCTCAAGATAGATGTGGTGCTGTTTTGCCTTCTTCATTATTTCATCAAGATTCACATTGTATGGCGGGCGTGTATTGATGATACGACCCGTAGGGTGTGCTAATATGTCAACATAGCTATTTTCCATAGCTGTTACGATTCGTTGTGTCAGTTCTTCTTTGGGAGCCTTTGAGCCAAAGTGCATCGCAGCAACAACAACATCTGTCTTAGCTAATACCTCGTCAGGAATATCGAGTGAACCATCCTCCAGGATTTCGACCTCAACACCGGATAGGAGATGAAAATGTGATAATTTCTCATCTATTGACCGAATGGTTTCAATCTGTTCCTGAAGTCGTTCGCCATCCAAGCCATGTGCTATACGTACACGAGATGAGTGATCACAGATTCCCAAGTATTCGTAACCTCGTTGAGTGGCAGCTTTTACCATTTGCTCAATACTATCTGCACCGTCACTCCATTTTGTATGAACATGAAGATCCCCTCGGAGATTTTCTAGCTCAACAAGTTTGGGCAATCGATTCTTCATTGATGCTTCAATTTCACCAGTATCTTCACGCAGCTCTGGGGGAATCCAAGCCAAACCTAGTGCCTTGTAAATCTCTTCTTCTGAAGAACCAGCAATTGTAGCATTACTCTTAGTGTCGGTGAGCGCATATTCACTGAGTTTCCATTTTCGCTGTTGGGCAAGTCGTCGAAGAGAAATATTGTGTGCCTTAGAACCGGTGAAATATTGCAGAGCAGCACCAAATGATTCTGGTTTTACAACTCGAATATCCACTTGGATTCCTTCACGGACAATAATGGTGGATTTTGTATCCCCATGACCAATAACACGATCTACATCATCAATGGTAACGAATTTGTTCATAACGGGTACAGGATTCTTTGCAGCAACTACAATGTCAATGTCGCCCACTGTTTCCTGCCAGCGACGAAGGCTACCTGCCACATCAATTTGCTCTACTTCAGGCAGCTTCTTTAGAACTCCAACTATGCGCTCAGCCAGAGGATATGCCTTGCCAATGAATGTACGCTCCTGATGTTCTGAAAGAAGGCCCAAGTTATGGCGAATATTCTCCTCGCTTCGTACCCCAAATCCTGGTAAATCCCGAAGGCTATGTGATTCAACTGCTTCACGAAGCTGTTCTATGTTACTGATGCCAAGTCGTTCATGAAGTATTCGTAATGTTTTTGGTCCAATTTCTGGAACACGGAGTAACTCTACAAGTCCTGCAGGCACCTCCCCCCTCAGCTTCTCAAGATATTGGAGACGCCCAGATTTGAGTAACTCCTGAATCTTAACAGCAATGGCTTGACCCACACCAGGGATTTGCTCAAGCTCACCACGTTTTGCAATAGCCATAAGATCCTCAGACAAACTTTCGATGGAACGAGCTGCTCGACGATATGCCCTTGGCTTAAAGGACACATCTTGTAGCTCCAAGAGGTCAGCTATTTCATACAGCACCTTTGCAACTTCGCTATTGCGCACCTGTTCATCACACCTGTGATATTAGAACCATACCGAATTTATTAAACAATATCCTTCTTTTGTTCAAATCTAATCCATAGAAGTAACAAAATTATTAGCAAGATTAGACAGCATTCAGATTAGAGTCATTATGAAAGACTAGATCGGTGACCTTTGATGCGAGCAATACGAGCAATTGTAAGAGGTTATGTGCAGGGTGTTTTTTTCAGAGCGTATACAAGAGATAAAGCCTCAAGCCTAGGATTGGCTGGATGGGTTCGTAACAACATGGACGGCTCTGTTGAATGTTTTGCACAAGGAGCAGAGGATGCGATTAAGGCATTCATTCGATTCCTGCACCAAGGTTCTCCTTGATCCCACGTTGATGAAGTAGAAATATTCGAAGAGAAGGAAGATTCTGATTTACGTATTTTTAAAATAACTTATTAATAGCTTAAAGAAATACCTCTTAAAATCTGGAACCTCACACACTCCTAATACTTCACTAACTTACCTTAATGGGTGAAAGAAATGAAAATACTGGGTATTATTGGTTCTGCAAGAAAATTTGGTAATGGAGAGATTCTGGTAAAAGAAGCACTTTTTGCAGCAAGGGAAAAGGGAGCAACAGTACGGGCGATTCGTCTTACTGATTATAGGCTACTATCTTGTAAGGGATGTCTTGCTTGCGTTTTGAAAGGAGATCCTTGTCGTCTTGATGATGACATGCACACCCTTTGGGATCAACTGCAATGGGCAGATGGAATCATCATCTCTGCACCAACATATTTTCTTGGACCCTCCGGTATCATCAAGATGCTCATGGATAGACTCTTCGAATTTAGTTTACAACTTGGTCAAATCCGACGGCGACCTGCAGCACTTATTGTTACAGCAGGATTACGAGAATGGGATCCCTTAACAATGCCCATGCTTACTATGCTAGCAGGTATTTTGCAACTGGACATTATTGAAAAATTTACAGCTTATCGACCGGGTCCGGGAGAAGTCCTTCTTGATGAGCCAGTAATTTCCAATGCATCAAGAATTGGCCAACGCATTGTTGATTCACTAATCAGTCCCATTTCGAAAGAAGTATCTACCGATACGCAGAACCGAAATGTCTGCATTCAATGCGGTACCCCCTTTATTCAGTTGCTTGAAGCAAATGTAGTTGAATGCCCATTATGCCAAGCACAAGGTTACCTTCGCCCTGACAAAGAAAATACAACTATAGAGTGGGGAAAAACAAGTGGACAAAATAGGTGGAGTCCGCAGGCTTTAGCTAAACATTTTGCAGAATGGGTAATAAAGACAGGTCCAGTTTTCAAAAAACATCAAGCCCGTATCCAAGAATTAAGACAACGCTACAAAACGCTAGAGATTGAGAACCCGCCAAGAACCTAGGGCTAAATTGCAGATCTGCACAACAAAAAATTGGTCACAGATTCTATAAATTGACTTCGAATTGTCTACACTCAAAGATAAGTAACTGACCTATACTATGATATAGAAAATCCTGCCGAGTAGTAGGAGGAGAATTATTCCTCTTCTTCGAGTTTTCCTTCGCGTCGGAGTTTTTCTAGAAGGGCTTTCTCAGCAG
>JABXGU010000569.1 GCA_016550415.1 archaeon
GAGCGGGTTTGTATTTGGGATTGTAAAAGTCCTCATATTTCATTCAGTGTCACCTACAGGATGTCCGTGTACTATCGATGAAGTAATGGAAGCTGACCTAAAATCATTCGCTTTATTTGATTTAGCGCTTAAACAAGGCTTACAGCGAAGGTGATGAGAATAACGCCAACAACGCAGGCAATAATTGCTAGTAGAGTCTTGAAATCTAAACGTTCTTGAAGACTGCGCCACCCAATGAAGGCGGCAAAGAGTGGGGTCAAAGAGGAGAGCAATGCGACGGAAGTAGTATCCATTAATTGAAGCGCACGGGCAAACGCCACATAACCAATTGTTAATGCAAAGATGCCACCAATACTTAGGTAGATCAGCTTTTGCCGAGTAAGTGTCTTTTCTGGTTTAACGAATTGTAGCCCGCAAATGAAAGGAGACATGATGGCAAGAGCAAGGGATAGACGGATAACCGCGATAAGTACCAAATCAGTATTTTGAAGAACCACGGACAGGAAAATGGTACTTATACCCCAACTAATAGCGGTGCCTATCGCTGCAAAAATACCAATCCATAGTAGAGACGGCGTGAGTAGCGCTTCATTTTGTGCTGTTTTATTCAGCTGGTAACCGAGAAGAGCAATCCCACTCACTGTGAGCAAAGCTGCTGGAATCATCAACCAATGCACAGGTTGAGCTAAGAAGAGGATTTGAAACAACAAAACAAAGAGAGGATAGGTTGAGGTGATTGGTACTCCTCGACTTACACCCAATTTTTGAATTGCAACGAAGTAGAGGGCGTCGCCAATCACAAAGGCGAAGAGGCTACTACCAATAATGAGAAACCATTCCCATGGGCTTAAGAATAGAACCTGTGGATAGAGATTAAGGAGAAGGGCAATAAAAGCAAGGATACTGATAGGTGCAAGGATACGTATGAAATTCGCAGTTAGTGGCGAGACATCATTCGCACCGGTCTTGTAAAGAGCTGCACTGATTGCCCAGGAAAATGCCGCGATTAATGCGGCAGTCACTCCGATAATTAGCATAAGGGTTCGGCTTCCCTCTCTAGTTCTTCCCTTTTATCTTTCCGTTGTACCTCATAGCGTTTTTATCAAGGGACACCTCAACTGAGTCAGATGTGGTTTTATGACAGTCTATAACAGTGAAATGAAAGTCGAAACCAATGGTGAACCTGACATCATTGATGTTACAAATCTAGTCACACAGCATGTGGAACGAAGCACAATCCGATCGGGTCTCGTAACAGTCTTCTGTACTGGTTCCACTGCCGCAATAACTACTATTGAATACGAGCCTGGGCTCCTCAAAGATCTCCCGGCAGCAATGGAGCGTTTTGCACCACGTGATGCCGTTTATGAACACCATCTTCGATGGCAAGATGGAAATGGTCACAGCCACGTCAGGGCTGCCATAATAGGCCCCAGTCTTACAATCCCAATAATCGATGGAAAAATGCCATTGGGGACCTGGCAACAGATTGCTCTGCTCGAATTAGACATTCGGCCTCGAACACGTCAACTGATAATACAAGTTATTGGGGACCAATAACGAAGAACTATTTCTGTCCCTTTCCAAGGTAGATACGCTGTGGATCAAGCCCCCGTAGTTTTTGTAGTTCATATTCAGTTGGCTCAGCCGTTGTAGAAACCAATTTAGGAATTATTAAATCAAACATCACATTTTCCTTGACCCAGTCGACAGTTACACCCGGATGAACCGAGTTCAGCCGGATTCGCTTGGTTTGGGGATCAAAATCCATCTGACACTTGTCTGTGACAACAAGTGATGGTCCTCCTCCGATTAATCCCAGTTTCTCGCGGCTTCCAGGTCCAGAAAGATGCCCGGGACTCGTCATGTAATCAAGCTTCTTTACGAACTTTCGTGAATCGTGTGTAAACATCAGGATAATACGACCAGCTGAACTGGCGATGTCATTCCCTCCACCGCTTCCTGGGAGGCGGACTTTGGGTGATTCAAAGTCACCAATGTATGAGGTATTGATATTTCCATATTCATCGATTTGAGCGGCGCCCAGAAAACCCACATCAACTCGACCTCCCATCATCAGAAATCCAAGGGTTTCAATAAGTCCAATTGAGGCTGCAGCCCGGTAACCCAACC
>JABXGU010000570.1 GCA_016550415.1 archaeon
CCAAGTTCGTAGTAAATGAGCAAAGAACCTGAATAAACCAAACAAGTCATCTTTTCTCTGCTGGTCTCGATGGTATTCAGTGTTTTGCTTTTTAGTCGAGGTGTTTTGCTACCTTTTTGGCTGCGCGTTCTAGCTCTAAAAAAACTAATCCCAATCCACTTACTGATGTTATGTTGGTACTTGCCATCAATACCGAATCCGGACCAGCTGAAACCATAATTACCGCTCCCTTCTCACCTTGTGCAAAAACTTGGTGAAGAACACCTTTTCCTAAATCTGATGCAGCCCGTTCACCGATATTAAGAAGGGCTGCACTCATTGCTGCTAATAGTGTCTCATCAAACTCTTCAGGAAGTTTTGCAGCAATAGGCAACCCATCAATTCCAACCACGGCAGCGGCTTCAATTTCTTCAAAAGATTGAGTAAGTTTTTCAAGAATTTTTTCGATTTCTGGAGAACTAGTCACCATCAATGTTCGTCTAACTCGCTGATGCTTTTGCTGATGCCTTTGGATACAAGTGGTACATCAAAATATCGCGGGTTACTTGACGGAAAGAGCGTTTAATGTTTTCTCCTGTTAAAGCACATGTGATGAAGTTAGGAACGTTCCCTAACCCTAGCTTTGCTAGCATAACCGACTTTTCCATAGCATTTGGCAGATCCTGTTTGTTGAGCATTACAACCAAACTAATCGAATGACCTAGATTTTCACCAACAAAAGAACGGAGCTCTGCCATACTTTCTACATTAGCCTCCATTTGGTCGGGTGATGAATCCGCTACAAAGATTATACCATCTACACCACTAAGAATTACCTTTCTTTGACCGCGATGGCGCCGTTGACCTGCTACCGTGTAGACGTCAAATACCACTTGAGAAGTTGCCTGCATGGGGGTATAATCGAAAAAGAGTGTTCGTCCTGTATGATCCGCAACCGAAGTAAAACCGCCTTTTTGTAATTCCTTCATGTTATCGTAAATCCACCTAAGTGCAGTTGTTTTCCCTGATAAGGAGGGACCCCAAAAGACAATCTTAAAGTGTATTCTACCCTGTGTATCTTTTCTCAAAGTAGGACGGCTCCTTTTAAGCGAGTGACTCTATTCCGTCCCCACTAGCCCTTCTCTAATTCTCCTAAAGCTGCACGAAGCTCTTCGCGCTCTGCATCAGTTTTCCCTGCCTCGACAGCAGGTTTCTCTGCGAGGAAGTCATCAAGAACCTTCGCTAGCTCCGCAGCAGCTTTCATCATCGTGAGGCGAATCATCCCAATATTTACTTCTTTATCGGTAATGACACACAACACGCCCTTACCTGCGCCAGCGGCGAAGATTTTTCCATCATCAAACTCTGAAGTCACAATCGACAAATTACCAACATCAAGGTTCTTTCCCTGTTCCTCACTTGCACAAAACACTGCACTAGCAATTGCACCAATGCCATCGACATCTATGGGATAGTATGAAAATTTTGACACATGGGCAATTGTTAGACCTGTACGATCTACAAGGATGGTTTTTTTGATGCCAGGCTCGCTTTTTATGACATCAGAGAGAATTTCATCAAATTGTCTTACTGAAATGGACACGGTATATCCCTTACCGCCGTGGCTTACAGGAGTTACCTTTGATTGGCAACTTAAATTTGTTATGTGGTGGTTGTAGAGCTTAATGGAGTTTTACGATTTGCTTCACCGATTGGTGTGAATTAAGCGCGTAAGACGATGAGGATATAATCTGCTTCGGGAGCGACCATCACTTCGCCGGCTTTTGTGCTAATGGTTAGGAAATTCATTCCGCCTTCCTCTAGTTCTTCGACAACACGTTTTGCCTTCCCAACTAACGAAGTCACTAGCGCAGAAATGACTTCTGTTTTTTCAGCACTGAGGTTCGAGCTGATAGGGAGGCCTTCCATATTAGTAATAATGACTCCACGGACACCTTCATGAGCACCAAGGCGTTTGAGGGTGTCTTTCAATGCTTTGCCGCCGATCATTGGGCTCCACGCTCTCTAGCCACTTACTAGTTGGTTCCTTATCAACGTTATA
>JABXGU010000571.1 GCA_016550415.1 archaeon
AGCGCAAGCCCTAGGGTAACCTATTATTACTTTAGCCGGACCATCTGTGAAAATGTTGTCACCAGTGTCTGTTTCTCCAGGAACAATGCTGGCTTGAGCGGATATCTCGTAGGTGCCAGGAAAAACGTCTGTGGTGTTCCAGGTGAAATTCAAGACTTTGTTATCTCTTGGTTTTAGAGAAATGTTGGTTTGAGTGTCAATGATGTTGTTGTCGTAGTACACGGTGACGTTGAAAGTTTCACTTTCTGTTCCCTCGTTTCGGGTTTCCACTCGGATATTTATTGAGTTATCTTTAATGACCTCAATTGAAGATGAAGTTAGACTAATTACAGCTATATCACGCACTGGAACGTAACGAACCTCACTTCCCCACACACTATGACTTGGTTCAGGGTCAACCCATTTACGGACTAACACTCGTCCAGCATAGTTGGTTGTTGTGTAGCCATGATAATCATACAAATCCGAAATTTCCTCTGCTGTTAAGGCTCGGCTGTAAATGCGGATCTCATCGATAAGCCCATTGAAATAGTTTGAGTTTTCTTGTTGCCCTATTCTCAATGGCGCCATAGATGCAAAAATATCGGTAACAGAACCTCTTTCTGCGTCTTCAACTCCATTAATGAAAAGTCTCATAATTCCATCGCTTTCTCTTGTGGCAACTACATGGCTCCACCGATTCGTTTCTATTGTGGTTGATGATGTAATGTATTCATAGGCCGCGCTACCGTAAGGACTGATGAAGAATTCCAAATGACCATTCAAGAAGGATAGTAGATAAGACCTGTTATTGGTAGGCGAATCCCATTTTGAGACTATTCGTCCCAAATGAGCTTTTTGGGGATTAATCCACGCTTCGATTGTAACCTCATCAGTAATATTCAAACTTTCATCATTTCCACAATCAACATAATCATCTTCACCATCAAAACTCAAGGCTTTCCCAAACTTTCCATCAACCCATTGAGGTCCATCGTAATCATCGACTTCTACTGATGTGGGATAGAGAGTTCCATCATTATGGTTTCCACTTTGGTCATAGGTTTTGTTCCCACTTCCCTCATCCATAGGTACGGCAAGTACAACTGGTTGGTTTCCATTTATTGCTCTAATAAAAGTTGCACCCACGTTGCTTGCTGTTGTGGCTTTGTCGTTTCCATAATAAATGTAGATTGGATTATCAGTCAATTTTCGAATTCTTGGAATTTCAACCCAGAACGTAGCGTTGCTTCCGTAATTGACTTTCTCACACCAATAATCGATTTCGACCTCTTGCCCAGTTGTTGCATTGTACCATGTGAACCTTACATCATCAAAGTCACTCTGATTAACATGTGTTGTATAATAAACGCTTTCACTACTTTTTCCAGTTCCATTTACTATTGTAATCTCCATCTGATAATTTGTTTGGTTCCCAGCAGGGCTCCCAGTGATATTATGTTCAACACGATAACCCGTATCGCTATAATACCAACCACTTGAAACAGAAGCTTTCACGATTGGAATCTCAAAAGGCGTATTCCCGAAGGAATAAGACAAACTAGAAATCAAGAATAACAAAATTACAAGAGTAAGTTGTTTATTAATTGTCGATTTCACAATCAATTATGGGGGCGCTCGTGCATTTTCGGCCTTCAACAGCTTGTCTTTCGTCATCACCGAGCCTATTCACCACATCCATTTGCTTGCACAAAAAATCAAGTTTCTGAAGATACTCACTCCAGTTGTCAATAAGCGTACGCCTTTCTCAGTGCTTGTTGATCTTGAAGGTTTTTATCCTCACAGAACGCAAACTCATATCCACTGTCAAAGGTGGTCCCGCGTATTCGGCCAAGGTAATAGGCTTTATATTAGGCGTGGTTATCCTTGCCAGCTCGAACATGGAAATCTTCTCTTCACCATGTACGTGAACAATGCCTATTAGGTTGTTGGCTAACACAGATTTGATAGCCGATGCTAGGTCATCAGCAAAAAGGTAAGTTCCATACCTATCCACAAATGCTTTTGGATAAGGCCATCTTTCCCTCGACACAAAATTTGTCCTTACAATTAGCCATTTCTTTAAGCCAGAATATTTGACAACAAACTCGCCTAGTAATTTCGTTAATGAGTAAAAGTTTTTTGGATAAGGTATGTCGTCTTCTACATAGTTTCCTTTATCTCCATAGAATACGCATGCCGTAGAGATGTAGACAAGATAGCAGTCGCTGTTGCACTCCAAACAAGCCCCAACTAGGTTTTCAGTACCTTGGACGTTGGCTGCCCAAGCAAGCTCTTTGTTTTGCTCACACCGTCTAATGCTAGCAAGAGCCGCGCAGTGTATTATTAAG
>JABXGU010000572.1 GCA_016550415.1 archaeon
AACTTTTACATCGGGAACTTGACGTTGTTTTTCGACCTTGTGATAGACTTGTTTGTAAGCATCTACTACCTGTCCAATTCCTGTAGCACCAAGTGGATGTCCTTTGGATTTTAATCCACCATCCACATTGACAGGTACACCAGGTCCATCGATGTAGGGTCCACGTTCTTCCATCCATTTTCCTCCTTGTCCACGTTCACAGAAGCCCAAGTCTTCATAGGCCATGACTTCAGCGATGCTAAAGCAGTCATGGACGTAGGCGACATCAATGTCTTTGGGTCCTTTTCCAGATTGTTGGTATGCCATTTTGGCTGCTCGTTGTGTTCCTTCAATGTTAGTTAGGTTGGGACGGTCAGTGACTCGCATTGTATCAGAGGAGCATCCAAGACCGGTTATCCAGAGGGGGTCACTTGACATTTCTTTAGCTTTCTTTTCGTTGGCAAGAATTACTGTGGCTGCCCCATCACTGATTAAACAGCAATCATAAAGACGTAGGGGCAAAGCTATTGGCACAGCTTCATTTGCCTCTTCCACAGAAATCTTTCTACGCAGATGAGCGAGTTTATTGTAGTAGCCATATTCATGGCTTTTTACGGGAACCATCGATAGTTGGTCACGTGTCAGTCCATCTACAGCCATTTTTCGTGCTGCGTATAATGAATAGAAAGTTGGGAAGCTGATGCCATAAACATATTCCCAACGATGATCACCTGCCATTGACATGAGCTCAGTTGCATATGCACTGCTTACCCATGTCATAGTTTCAACACCAATAGCTGCCATAACATCGAACTGTCCTGAAGCAACTTGAGCCCAAGCAGTTCGTATAGCTGTGGATCCAGTTGCGCATGCAGTTTCAACTCGCATGGTGGGTTTGCCAATTAGTCCAACTTCGTCAGCAACAAGGGCAGCTGCCGCACCTTGTCCTGCAAATGCTTCAGCTGCAATCCCTATGACAGACGCTTCAACATCATCGTTTGTTATCCCTGCATGTTCGAGGGCAGGGAAGTAAGATTCATGGGCGAGTTCCCTAAGAGTAACAGCGGGGTAGGTTGCTTTCTCGCCTTCAATGTCCTCATTAATTGTTTTGCCGCGTTTGCCGTATTTGCTGTGACCGATACCGACAATCGCGACTTTGGGTATTGCCACTTATTTTTCACCTCAAGAATTCCTTTTTGATTCTATAGTATTTCTCGTTAATTGTGTTTTTACGTTTTTCAATATGAATGCGTGGTTTGGTGATTATGAGAGTTTCTCTTGTCTATTTGCCTTTGAATTTGGCTTTGGATTTGGAGAAAACCGCGGAGATGCCGATGCCGATATCTTCGGTTTGGAAGCATTTTATGCAGGCGTCAAGTTCAGCTTCATTGCCTTTTTCTATTGGCACAGATAGCGCCATGTTCAATGTCTCTTTAGATAGAGCGACTGCTATGGGAGCATTGTCAGCTATTTGCTGAGCCATGAAAAGGGCTTCAGAATGAAGTTCGTCAGGTGCTACCACCTTATTTACAAGACCAATCTGATAGGCTTCCTCTGCTGGGATATCCTTCCCTGTGAGTATGAGCTCTTTCGCTTTTCCAAGCCCAACTAGTTTGGGCATGCGCTGCGTTCCACCCCAAGCAGGAAGTAGACCAAGCTTGACTTCGGGATTCCCGAGTTTCGCTTCTTTTGAAGCTATTCGGATATCGCAAGCCATTGCCATCTCCAATCCGCCACCTAATGTGAGCGCATTAATTTCAGCTATAATAGGTTTGGGAAAACTCTCGATTCGTCGGAACAATGCCTGCCCTGCTGCAAGAAATTTGCGACCTTTCTCAAGGTCCTGTGCTAGTTGGGCAGCTGCAGTAAGATCTGCACCCACTGAGAATGCTTTCTCTGAGGCTGATCGGATGATAACAGCACGGATGTTCGCGTCTTTCTCGATTAAATCGAGTTGTTCATTCATTTCTTTAACTAATGTGGGGTCTATGGCGTTCAGTTTTGCAGGACGGTTGAGTGTTATGACACCGATTTGTTCGGTATCTGCTAGGAAATGTCCTTCAACCGCATAAGTGATGGTTTCCATTTTGTTGTTTTCCTCCTTGTAACACATAATTTGGGGCTTACTTGTATTCGAAGAAACCTTTTCCAGATTTCATTCCAAGTTCGCCTTTTTCCACCTTCTCCACTAATAGTTTGGGAGGTGCATAGCATTCACCAAAGCCTTTGGCTAAGGTTTCAGCTGTTGCTCTAGCGATGTCCAATCCAACAAAGTCAGCTAGCTGGAGTGGACCTGCAGGAAAGTTAGCGC
>JABXGU010000573.1 GCA_016550415.1 archaeon
AGAAACTTCATATCCAAGGATTGATGGTCTAATATGTCCTCTTCGTTGTCATCCTTCAAATTAGGAACATTTCTTCTTCTTTTCATGCTAGCTTTTTCATTTGCTATGCAGCCAAATTTGGTACTAGCCATAGATGATGCACAAGAACAGGATAATTTGTCCTCAACAAATATTGAACTCGCACCACCTGGAATCCAAGCAAAGATAAGCTGGCCTCTAATCGGTCGACCTGCAATTATGCTAAATGGATCCACTTTTGAAGCCCGCATAAAAGGACCTAATAACATCTCTCTTACAGATTGGAACTTTACTCTCTATAGAGAGTATCGCAATCACAGCTTGACCTATGATACACCGTTATATAATATTACAACAGGCGAGTGGCTCATCAACCTAACCATTCCCGTTTCAGCAGAATATGACCTCTATGATTTACAAGTTGGTTTAACTGATGGTGTAAACAACCTAGAGCTAACTGAATGGAACTCAGTACAGGTCAGATATGAATATCCTACTAATCTTACAATCTTTCATGTCACGGACACACACCAAGTTGATAGCTGGAGCGGTATGAGCGAAATAACACTATCTACGATATACCAGGCTTCAATGGCAGCGGCAGACTTAATAATCTACACTGGCGACCTAACCCAAGATGGCACAATAGCTTCATTCAACTTCTTCAAGAATATGCTCAGACAGAGCCGAGTTCCAACATTTATTTGCCCAGGAAACCATGATAAGGGTGACCTAGGCGATTACAGCGTCTATCGTTCCGTTTTCGGACCTGATTATTATGCTGCTAATTTTGGACCAGACATACTCATTGTGCTGGCTAACTCCGGAGCCTCAGGAATTCTTAACATGACCCAGATAGGATGGATTGAACGTGACATGGCTGCCAGCACCGCACAACTGAAAATAATGGGATTTCACCATCCACTCTATTACGTTCGTGAACCCGGTTATGATCCATATAATTTCTTTTTGGATGATGCTGAAGCAACTGAGTTAATTCGCATCTGTGACACATACGATGTAGACATTGTGCTAACCGGGCATCTGCATAATGATAGGGTGGACCGAGTCAACGATACTTTATGGATTTTAACCACTTCATGTGGTGGTGGTCCATGGACTGCCCCTACTGATCCTGGTTTTCATAAAGATGGATATCGTATGATCGAAATAGAAAATTACATTCCTGTGAGTTGGAATTACACTCCATCTTTAGAATGGTCATGGCCATGGGATGAAATTCAGATTTCAAGAACTCCAAGGTACTTGCACGACCTTGATGTGGGTGGTTATGCTACCATTACTAATCAACGCTCAGAACCTATTATCCAAATCGTAGATTTCATTGTTTGTACTCCAGGCGCTGGAATCACTCTTCACACAAGGGATCTTGTCTCTGGATTCACAGAACCAGTAATAGAGACGGTGAACGGAACTTATGCATGTTTAGTTCGTTTCAATGTGAGTCTAGATGCTGGTGCATCTACTACACTTCTCATCTACCCAAGTAATGCTCATGCACCAATATTTTATGGTGCTGAGTACCCTGCGTCTGTTAGACCGGGAATCATCTATTACCTTTATGTCAACTGGACGAATCCAGATAGCGGCGTACTTTCCGTTGGTATCAACATGTCTCTCAATGATGAACCCTTTACAAGTCATGGTATGACAAAGCAAAGTGATGGACGGTACCGTTATACACTTTTCCTAACTGAACATGCATCTATACGTTGGAGAACAGTCGCAGCTGACTATTCAGTTAGAACACATAAGAGTGATATGTTTTATATTGAAGATGAATTAGCAACCGGAACCCTGCCAACAATTGATCCGGTGTTAATACTAGCAGGGACAGGTGTTGCCGTTATTGTTATCGTTGTTGTCGTCATATTCTGGTTCCGTCGCCGATCTTCCATGAAATCTCCCTAGACTCAACTACTAACCATCCCAGAATGATGAATGTGTCAAATCTATTTGGTAAACTAATTACTGTAAATATAATATAACCAGTTATCCATTCAAATAATCTTGATTCTTCGAGTACTAGTTATTGACTACGTAACCAGAAAGGCTAAAAGGTAGTTCAACCTTCGAGTTGGATAACGCGATGCTGCAAAATCGCTTAGAATTCAGCATCACGGATTAACTCGCGAGTGTGTTTAAAGAAATGAGTAAGACAAAGTGGTATGCCCTTGGATTTATCGTCATTATCAGTGTTTCAGCATTTTCAATTTGGTGGTTCTTCATACCGAAAACATTTACAGTTCCTGGTGAACTCAGAATCATCACCAGACATGATCCTACATTACAATTACAAATTGAACAAACATTTCTTGCCTCAGATTATGCCAAGAACAATAGTATTACCAGCATAGCATGGACCCAACCGAATGTTTTGTTTTGGCCTTCGGTGATCCCGACATATAAGCCTGATATTGCCTTTGGTGGAGGTCCAACACTGTTCAATACACTTTACGCTCAAGGACTCATAGAAACGCTGACAAGTCAAAGAATGCTTGATGCAATTGCACGTATTAATGACACAATTGCAGGAGTCGAAACAAAAGGAAAGAATGGTGTAGGGGATTATATCTGGGTGGGATCCGCCATCAGCACCTTCGGTATAACAATTAACAGAGCTTGGCTCGACAACAAGGGATTAGATTACCCCACTCATTGGGAAAACCTAACAACTGCGGAGTATGGTCAGTTTCTTCCAATACCAACAATTGCAATGGGTAACTCGCCAGGTACAACAAGCAACACTCGTATCTATGAAATAATTATGCAGAGATTCGGGTGGGTAGGGGGCTGGGAGACCCTTACTCGAATGGCTGGCAACTCACGGATTGAACTCGGATCAACGGAAACGCAGTCACAGGTAGAAAACGGAGTTACAGGTGTTGCTATGTCTATCGATTTCTATGGATTTTCAACTGCAATTCGTAATCCAGACTGTGAATACCGAATTCCTGTGAATGGTTCCATAATCAATCCTGATCCAATCGCAATCTGCACAACAACAACCAACAAAGAAGCTGCTGAGGCCTTTGTTGACTTTATCCTAACTCCTGAAGGACAGAGTCTATGGTTAGATGAAACTGTCAACAGACTGCCAATTATGGAGGAAGCCTTTCACACACCCCTCGGTGAAACACGTGACGACCTCTATCTCTCTTATAATAACTCGATAAATAACATTGGTATCGAGTTTTCTGACGCTGTAGCAGAATCATATGAGTATTCGTTGATGTACTATTTTGAGGCAGTCCTTACAAATGCCCATAGTGATCTAATCAGCTGTTGGACTAAACTGACTAATGCATATCTAACTGCTTCAATCACCAAAGGGCAGTTCGAGACATTTGCTGCTCAAATGTCTGCCCCCGTCAAATGGGACTCAGAGGAGTTCACCGAAGCATATGCCATATCTATTAACTCTCAAATGGCTTCCAGTGCTTCGTTCCGCGCACTAATGCAAACCTATTGGAATGACGCAGCTATTCAACAGTACAAGGATGTCGAAGCTGCAATACCTTAAAAGTTGTAGAACAGTGGTTCACACACTAGCGAAAATGTGTGTACCACTGCCTTCATTTTTTTTGTGCCCAACTCTAATCGTTTAGAGGACATTTTTAAGGAGAAGTGAGCAAAAGCACTCTTAATATTCTATCATATGATTATGGAGCATGTAAGCGTCTTGATGGGGTAGCCTAATGAAGGAATCTGAATCACCTTCATCCTCACAGTCAAATACTGATGAAGAGGAACAGCAAAGGAATACATCCGAAAGAGCACGCGATGAAGCATCTTTGGATCAAGTTCTTGGCATTAGTGCAGCTATGAAGCTTCGCGTTGGTAGGGCAAAGGGCTATATTACAGCTCAAGCTAGCCAATTGCGTCGTGAGCTGGATTTATTCACAAGTGTCCAACTAATTGCTGTAATTGTATTATTTTTGATATTTCTCATTTTGCCTATTTCTTATGTTATGGTTTCAGCGTTCCAAGTTGACGGAGAATGGTCACTATTCTGGTTGCAATACATATTCTATATCAATAAAAGCTATTTTCCACTTCATATTGTCCAGCAATCTGGTCTATCAATACTTCAACAACACCCCATAGGCATATTTTTTGAAATCAAAGAAAGGCCAATAATTTATAATCCAGCTGGTGTTGTCTTAGTCATACAAGGTGTAGATATGGGAATTATAATGAATTCCATCTACACTGGATTACTCACCACCGCTTTTTCAACTCTAATTGGAGTTTCTTTAGCCTTTATCATGGCTAGATTTGATTTCCGTGGAAAGGCAGTTCTCAGAACACTTTTGTTGGTTCCACTCCTTGCTATACCCTTTGTTGGAGCTATTGGCGTAAAACGATTACTGAGTGTTGATGGCTCACTCAATCTTCTATTTTATGAAACTCTACATATCTGGCCCACACGCCTGGTCTTTGAAGGATTCGGGGCTGTTATACTAGTCCAGACATTACATTTCTTCTCACTCACTTATCTCTCAGCTTACTCTGCTTTCCTTAATATTGATCCTACATTAGAGGAATCTGCTGAGAATTTGGGTGCAAAAGGGTTTACTTTGTTTCGAAAAGTTACGCTGCCCTTGGCACTTCCGGGGATTGAGGCTGGGGCTATTCTAACCTTTATTATGAGTATCGAGGATTTGGGTACTCTTGTTGTCTTCTCTGGTAGCCCACAAGTTAGGAAAACATTAACTTATGCAATCTTCACTAACATCTTTTCTCCAACTGGAGAAGTTTATGGTGTAGCTCTAGCAATGAGTGTCGTGCTTCTCATAATTGCTGCTGTTGGATTCTTCTTCATACGAAAGTATATGTCGCTTCGCCATTATGCGATGCTAAGCAAGGGTGGGACTTGGAATCCTAGGCTCACCTCTTGTAAATGGTATCACTACATTATCATTTATGGTTTCATAATTGCATTGATGTCTGTAGCGCTTATACCTCATATAGGAATATTTCTCTTAGCGTTTGCAGCACCTGGTTCATGGGGACGAACGGTTATTCCCACTCAATTTACTTTTGGGAACTTTGGTATTGTCTTCGTTGATCCAGACATATTTGGTTCAATAGCCAATAGCTTGATTTATTCTGGAATTGCTGTTTGTATTATTGTCCTTATTGGGACAAGTGCAGCATACATAGTTGCTCGTAAAAATATTCCAGGTAGAGATTTGCTCGATTTGATGGTTACCATTCCGATTGCTTTACCTGGAATTGTAATCGCTGTCGGCTATCTCCTATTCTTCTCGCAATTTCCTATCTTTAATCTATTCCTAAGTCCGGTTATTTCTGGAGCACCGGCTGTTCTTATAACAATGTCTTATGCTGTACGCAAGATGCCATTTACGGTTCGTTCTACTTTTGCAGGTCTTCAACAGACACACGTTGAGCTGGAAGAAGCTGCATCAAATTTAGGTGCGAGTCGAACACGAGTATTTAGATCGATAGTTCTTCCCCTAATTGGAGTGAGCATACTTGCAGGAGCAATGATGTCTTTTGTTTATTGCATGTCTGAAGTTAGCACAAGTTTGGTATTAGGCGATATAGCTGCATCAAATGGACCTTTAACTTGGAAAATGTATACAATTTATAATGCTCTTGCAATGGGACCATCATTGGCAGCTGTAATGGGAATATTCTTGATGATCCTACAGATTACAGTAATGGCAACAACAAACGTAATTCTGAAGAGACAAACGTCAGCACTAGTTGGACTATAAGAGTTGATGAATCAAGTAGGTGATAAATAGAAAACAAAAAGAGGGTTTGACTTTGGTGAATATTACATTAAAAGACATTGTTAAGACCTTTGGTGAAGTTGTAGCAGTTGATGACGTCAGTATTGAAATTGATGATGGAGAGCTTTTCACGCTTCTAGGTCCATCAGGTTGTGGAAAAACCACATTACTTCGAGTCATTGCTGGTTTCTATTTTCCAGATGAAGGTCAGGTTTTCTTTGGAGATAATGATGTTACTGGATTGCCACCACATAAACGTGATACGGGGATGGTTTTCCAAAATTATGCAATATGGCCCCACATGAAGGTCTTTGACAATGTAGCATTCGGTTTAAAAATACGTAAAATACCATCAGCAGAGATTCAAAAGCGGGTTGAAGCTATTCTTGAAGCAGTTAGACTAGGTGGATTCGGAGATCGTACCCCATTCCAACTGAGTGGTGGTCAGCAGCAACGAGTTGCTCTGGCTCGAGCATTGGTAATTAATCCCAGCGTACTTTTACTTGATGAGCCTCTTAGTAACTTGGACGCTAAATTAAGGATTGAAATGCGGCATGAACTAATTCGTATTCAGAAAGAATTTGGGATTACGACAATATATGTGACACACGATCAAGAAGAAGCACTTAGCATCTCAGAACGTGTTGCAGTGATTAACTTCGGGCAAATTATGCAAATAGACAATCCTCGGGATATCTATATGGAACCTCACAACCTCTTCGTTGCTGACTTCATCGGCTCGTGCACTTTCTTACCAGCCACCATAGTATCAGCCAATGGCGGACCAATTAAAATACAAACACCGTGGGGACTGAAGCTCGATGGTCGTTGTCCAAAAAGCAAAATAAGCTTCAGAAAAGGTGATGAAGTGTTCATTGCTATTCGCCCCGAAGACTTCAAGGTATCTAAACCGGATGAATCCTACAACGAAGTACCCAGTAAAATTACCAGTGTCGTTTTTACGGGTCGTTATAATCAGATTCTTGCTGATATTGGTGGGACCCAGAGGGCTCAAGCTGAATTAGATGCTGAAGCGCATATTAAACGTGGGGATACCCTCACTCTCTATGTACTACAAAAGGACACTATAGTTCTTCCTGCAAAGAGTGACCCCTTTGCTGATCGAATTAGGAAACTTGTGACTGGAATGGCAGAAGCTGACTAGGACCACGGTGAGTGCTTTAACGGATTTTCATAGTAGGACATCATCAAAGCAAGTGGCAGGCAACAAAAAAGTGTAGAACCTTCGCATGCACTTGTCATTAGCCTAAAACTTCTCTCAATTGATGAACAACTTGGCAATCTGAAAAAGTGGCTAGTTCCATTTTCACTGGCTGCTATCACGATGTTCTCGCTGATACCAGCGGAACCATGCATATCGCAGCAAAAGTTGAACCTAAAGAGTATTAGAGATACTTGTATGCAAGAAATATACGTTTCAACCACAAATTAATGGAATTTTTTTGCAGCAACATACTGGACTTTTTATTCCTAACTGGAAATGAGGAACAGGTGACTAGCTGTGGGGCGAACCGTTCCTACATATCGTATGCAGTTGGAGACAGAACGAAGACGCTGGCGACACTTCCGTGATGCGTTACGCGCCGAAGACCAACTAGCTTTTGACAACCTTTTTGTCTACACTCGGACCTACGCAGATGCAGGGAGCGCTGCAGCTCGCGCCTGCCCCTCTGAAGCGATATTTATGTCCCTACTAATTGGCTTGTATCAAGAAGTGCAAAGGCTTCGTCATGCTCTAGCAGAAGCTGCTCGAAGATCTTCAGACACTGGAGAAGAAACCATTCATGATTACATTCGACGAGTACAGGCAGAGCTTTGAATATTTTCTTGCTATTCCTATATACCTAGAAGCATCAGTTTTGTATTCGGGTTTTTAAATGAATCATAGCTTTTAATTCAAGACATTATCATCATCCAACATTGATGCCATCATTGAAAACTCATCAAAATTCTTATGGCAATATAGCACTAATAATTAATAGGACACAAGGAAATGATGTAATCATTAAAGAAGATGGTTGGAGTTGACACTCTTTGATTCATGACGTTTTCGTTATTCATCGTGATACAGAGATTCCCCTGTACCATAATGCTCCAGGAAATAAAAGCAAGCTAGCATCCATGGGGTTAGACACTAACCTCTTTGCACAACTGGCAACAACAATTGTGCGCGTACTCAGACGTGCAGGTGCCCTAGACCGGTTGATTCTAGCAGAGGCAAAGGTTGCATTTCTTGTTTATGAGAACATAATCTTTGCACTCATTACTTCCCATGACCACGATGAATTTGAAATCAACTATGCTCTTGACAAACTCAGCTCACTGTTTCTCAAATCCTTCGCAACTGATGTTATCAACGAATTCAAGCAGAAGCCACTAAGCTTTGATGTCCTTAACATTGACACTATTTTTCGTTCAACACGTGTTCTAGTAAGTGACACCGACAGCTTACTAAAATCCATGATTCAACGATTAGTGGACATGATTTCAGTTGCAGGAAGGCTTGAAGCTGATGCATCGATGCTTGCTGAGAAGCAGAGTTTAGATGGCACAGTTGTATTGAGCATAAATGCAATGCAAAAAGAATTGGAGGCAAAGCTCAAAAAGCTGAAGGAAAAAATGGACCAATTACCAGTCATGCCAGGTTCTGAATGAGCCAGTTTGTTAGTTTCAATTTAACCAGCGAAATACTGTTAAAAGCGGAAGGTGCCAGAATAAGCAAGATGGGAGGTTTACCGAAATTCCTGTAGTAGTATATGTTTTGATTCGTGTGGAAGCAGGGAAGGTATGGGACGTGGCACAAGCAATTGGAAAAATTTCCCTTGTTGAACGAGCAAACGTTGTAACTGGACCATACGATGTAATTGCCTATGCTGTTCTACCCTCTACAGAGGACCTGCGGCAGATAATGGAGGGCATACACAATATAGATGGTGTAACAAGAACAGAAACCTGCATTGCCATCTAATTCAAATTATTCTGTGTAAGCCATATCAGATGTGAAAAAAGAGGGGGCTGGACGTCAAATTTTACGTCCAGTTGCTACGCTTATTCTGTATTTTAGCGATGTCGTCGTCTTATCAGAGTCAGACCTAAGGCGAAAATGGCGCCTATAGCTATTGCTTCTATGGGAAAGCCAGGAATAGGTGGAGTAGTTGTTTCATCTTGGAATTCATAGGATATTGAGATGCTAGTGATTTGGGCAGTATGATCTCTGGAGGGGCATGTTAGTATTGCTCGCCAACGAAGGTCGCTACCAAGATTTGAAAAAGCGTGAACGGCACTTGGTGTTACACTTTCCCAATTTGCCCCACCATCTGCAGACATGTAGAAGGCTATTGAGGTACCAACAGGCAAATAGCCGGAGTACGTGAGTGTAGCGTCTACAATTGTGAGTGTCGTTGTATCGATTGTCAATGACTGAGCTGTGCACGGATCACGGAAAGTATCTGCGGTGCTAAGAATGAGACGGAATATCTTCAGTGAGTCATGATTGGCAACGTAAGCGTAATCACCATGAATAGTAACTCTCAATGCATCCATATCAGGAGCAGTATAGTGAGTTAATAGTTGAAGATCATGGGGATTACTAGCATCAAGAAGATAAACGCCACCATGACGTTCAGCAGCGATAATGTAGGTTTCAAACAATGCTGTGGCATAAGTTACATTGGTTCCAGCGGGATTGTAAGAATCCGTTTGCCCAGGAATATTCCACGGGTCAGTAACGTTATACAGATATGTGCCAGCAATTCCATCGGAAACGACGCAAAAGTCGCCTGACACTGTGATGTCGCTCAGATAACTAAGGCCTCTCTTATCAGTGAGGTGTAGGTTTGAAAGATCTGTTGCGTCATAGACTACAAAACCCCCGCCTATGCCAGTTCCTGCAGCATATACATAGTGACCCTGCACCCAAACTGAGGTATAGTTTTCGATGTCGCCGTATGGGGAACCAATGTTTGGACCCATACTATATGGATTAGAAATATTGAGTAGATACAGCCCCCATGTGCCATCAGCGATGTATGCAACGTCTCCGTCTATGAATATTTCATAGCCCTCTGTGAATGTTACTTGGTCTAAATATTTGGCATCAGTGGGGTCACTGACATCAAAAGAGAGTAATCCGCGTGTTGCAGAACCAGGTATTACATTACTGACAAATACATGATTTCCCTGCACTTTTACAGAGGTATAATTGCAAGGAGTGGTATGCTGAACAATGTCAAGAAACACTGGGACGGCCGGATTAGTAACATCGAGTACAACAAGACCATCAGCACCAGCCGCAACATAGGCGATGTCACCTTGAACATCTACGTCATATGCGTCATATGTGTCATAGGTGCCAGCTAATGGAAGACTAGAAGCAATACCACCGACACGATAGGTGCGAATGCCATTATTTGTTGCAACGACCAAAACATCGCCATAAAGTTCAACATCGTAAGCATAGAT
>JABXGU010000057.1 GCA_016550415.1 archaeon
TTTGTTAATCCATATCCCTGAAATGCAAACTGCCGACCTAAACACCAGTCACAAAGCGTGTGCTGTCGGAGAAGCCGCTCTGCTATGGTCAGCAATTTTTGCACAGTCATCGTTCCAACGAACACAACTCGGTTTTTCAGTCTTTCTGCAAACCCACACCCATGGAATCAAGATGATGCAACACTGTAAGTATGGCTAAATCCCGCTTTTGGAAATCTAAATATTGTAATGAAGGATACTCATGTTTCCATTCTATAGTTTTGTATTCAAAAAGTGGACAATACATCAGAAGAATCTCCTTGTCTGATATCTGATTTTGCCAAGTTGATTTTGTTCCAGGAAAGATTAGTAGGGTTTCAGGCGTCATTTTTCTCGCTAGTGTTTCTTCGGCATCCAGTTTATCAATACTAATTCCATGCGGCGTTTTGTCTTTCCTTTTTCTTCCATATACAGCCTTTTGTGCTCGTAATATTATGTGAAGAATTGAGCGTTCATCGGTTCCCATGAATCGAATTGACTTTGGGTTGAAATGCAAAGTATATGGGCCTAATTGGTCAAAACAGATGCTTACCCACACCCATCGACGGAGATTATGGGAAATGCAGAGTGCAGCCCTAATACATTGTGCAACTTCCTGATAGGGTGCAGTAACTGCTCCTATATCCAGTTCTGTTTTACTCACAGGAAATTTAGCAGGTGAATCAAGCAAAATATTGAGGTACTGCAACCTAACGGCCGCCTCGTGGAAGCTTCTGATCTCCGAGTCCTCCAGGTAGACGGAGTCCACCTCGTCGCTTCCTAATGGACTTGATTAAGCGTTTTGATTGCGTGTATTGCTTAAGAAGCTCCTTTACATCCTTAGGTTGGGTGCCAGAACCTTTGGCAATGCGGTCTACTCGTGAACGACGAATGCATTTTGGAGTCTCTAATTCCTCATCGGTCATCGACTGCATTATAACCTTCCATTTCTCTAGGTTTTCCGTGGCAACCTGCTGCATATCTTCAGGGACCTTATAACCGAGACCCAGCATGCTAAGGATCTTACTCAGTGAACCAACTTTTCCCATTGCCTCCATTTGGGCCATCATATCCTTCAATGTGAAACGACCTGACATTATTGCCTTAGCTAGTTGTTTCTCTGGCATCGCCTCAGCATCTTTAATACGCTGCAATAATGACTCGAAATCAGCCATTCCAAGAAGTTGACCAACGAATTTTGTGGGCACAAACTTCTCTAGAGCGCCAATCTTTTCACCGGTTCCAATGTATTTGATGGGTGCACCAGTGGCAGCCACTGCTGATAATGCTCCACCACCACGAGCTGATCCATCAAGTTTAGTTACAATAATTGAGCCAATGGGAGTTGCTGCATGGAATGCGGCTGCCTGTGTTTCTGCCTGCTGACCCAAAGTTCCATCAACTACGAGGATTATCTCAGTTGGTGTTAATGCCTTTGAAATTTGCTTCATCTCACGGATGAGACCTTTCTCCTCCTTGTGGCGTCCAGCAGTATCTACAAAGATAACTTCTGTTTTCTTTGATTTGAAATGACTCACGCCCTCTTTCGCAACCTTCACCGAATCCTTTGCCTTTGGCTTCCCAAAGAAGGGAACATCTGCTCGTTCAGCAAGTTGCTTAAGTTGATCATAAGCCCCTGGTCGGAATGTGTCTGCTGCTACAACACCAACACTGTGCCCCTCTTTCTTAATGAGCTTAGCAAGCTTTCCGATAGTTGTGGTTTTTCCACTCCCCTGAATTCCCACTACAAGGTATATGTTCGATTTACTTGGATCAAATTTAAGCGTAACAGGTTTCTCCCCAAGAATAGCTGTAAGCTCCTCATATACTACCTTGACGACATACTCACGCCGAGAAATGCCTGGGGCAACTTTATCCTTCAAAGCACGTTTCTCTATACGCTGTGTTAGCTCCATTACCAAATGAACATTAACATCAGCCTGGATTAGTGAACGCTGAAGATCCTTCACAAGTTCCTTGACTGATTTTTCATCGACAAGAGATGCACGTAATAGTTTCCGCACAGCATTATGAAGTGCAGATCCTAATTTTTCTAAGACCATCGTAAATTCCTATTCAGAGAGTTTATAGAGCGAATAATCAAACCATAAATAAAAATTCTTTCTAGTCAGAGTCTAACTGTTCTAAAGCAGCACCTATTATGATGGGAAAGAGTAGGGTTGCATCACCAATAACGGTTTCAAAGGTTGCTTTAGGTTTTACTTTCCCCCATGAAATCCCTTCTTGGAGTTTTGCGCCACTTAAGCTTCCATCTTCATCTCTGGCAGTGGTTATTTGAATAGCACTCTCAAGTCCGCCCCGAAGGATATTAGCTCCCAATGTGAAATGCTTGGGAAGTCCTCCCCCAAGGATAATTGCGCCAATCCTTTTTGCTTCAAGGACATGTTCTTGAAGTATCTTCATATCCTTTAGTCCATCTAGGTTGAAGGGTTGTAATTGCTTGAAAAGAGCTAGATGAAGCCCCAACATAGAATCTAAAATACCTGGGCAAAAAATGGGGACATTCTGCAGATAGGCTTGTCGAAGAATGGATTTGGCATCCTTCAGTTGCTGTCCAATTTCATTAAGTAGTTCCGAAGGGGAAATGCCTGCGACCCGTTTTTCTTCAGGTATCTGACTTAATAATTTGTGGATATTATCTTCGAGTATCTCAAAGGCTGAGGTTTCAATGAAAACGTCTCCCGCCCGTCCAATATGCTGCTCTGCAAGTTCCCGGTCATCTACACTCATTGTGCCTTTTATGTGGTGTCCACCAATTGCCTCGATTATATCGTGGACAACATTCGCTCCACTAGTCACAATGATATTCACACGCTTTGTGCGAACAAGGTCTGCGATTATGTGACGTAGTCCACCCGGAACCATTGGTCCTGCCATTGAAAGAAATACAAGAAATTTTGATGATTGGAATAATTCACGAACGATTTTTGCAGCTCTTGCCAGGCGTCCTGCACCTAAAACACCTGATCCTTCATATTGCTTAATGAGGTCTTTGAGTGTCATCCCTCTCTTTAGAACCATGTGTTTTACATATCGACGTTGCATCGTTTCATAACTCTTATTCTTAATTTGCCTTGTATTAGAACTATAGTTGATACTTTAGCGTCGGCGAATTAGCTTGCGCCGCCCCATAACAATCCAATATTCAACTTGGATCCCTTGCTCGATTTTGCCTTGGAAGTCATCACCTTCCGGCATAGGCATTTCGAAACTCTCGTAGGTCTCCATGTCCATAAGGCCCAATACAGGTGGTGTTGCATCTGAGATATAGTTCACCTGTGCAACTCGCTTATCGATGACAGGTGAATTTACCTTTGCGTCGGTGGGAAGGACAATGCTTCGCTTCACACCATCAAAAACACCGACTGCTACGATTCGTGCTTTTGCATGCCCATGCTTACCTGTTTTGCTTTTCTCTAAGCTTACAACACGGCACGTCTCGTCTTCAATAATCAAATACCGACCTACCTTGAGGCTACCAACCTCGACAACTTTATGGGACATTGCAGCCACTTCTTCGATTAACTAAACATGGGTCACTTAAACTTTTAGGGTGTCCTGCGAAAGCCTATCTATACAAAAAAACGTTTTGAAGCGTTGTGATTATCTTGAATACCGTGGGAATTGTAGTTCGTCCAGATTTTTCAGCTGGCATCGAACATGCACAAAAGCTTCTCAAGTTACTTGAAAAGAAAAAAATGAAAGTGCTGATGCCTGTCCACTTGGCAAAAACCTTGAAACGCCCAGGATTAGGGTGCTCTCTGGATAAAATGCATGCTGATTTCGTCGTTACACTTGGTGGTGATGGTACTCTACTTTTCGCAGCACGGAGCCTTCCACCTCGGGTGCCATTACTTCCTGTTAATCTTCATTCCTTTGGATTCCTATCAGAAGGCGAAATTGAGGAGGCAATGGATCTTATTGGAGAAGTCTTGGATGAAGCAATAGAAATTCAAGAAACTCTAAGATTCGCACTTTGGTATAAGGACGAACGACTTCCAGATGCCACAAATGAAATATTCCTTTTTCCCGTCGAACTTGGTCACCCAATAGTTATCAAACTTCAAATCGGAGAGAACACTCCAATTTCATTTCAAGGAGATGGGCTAATTATTGCTACGCCAACAGGTTCTACTGGACACGCACGGTCCTTAGGGGGTCCAGTGCTAGATTCTCAAATTGACGCCTTCCTCCTCATTCCTGATGCACCGCTTCGCCATAGCTTTCTTCCCCTTATTGTACCTGCTGTTGACCCTATCCATATAGAGGTTGAAAAATCAGCACATCTTGTAATTGATGGTGATCCACTATTCAAAGTACGTCCAAACACTCAAGTAACTATACGAAAATCAGAGCATCCTCTTCGAATTTTTCGTCATAAGAATAGCTTCTATTCCCGTCTCCAAAGAAAGCTTCTACGGTGCTAGTTATGTCACAACCTTCCCAAGTGATCTTTGTCATTGACACCTCAGCTCTTGTTGGAAGGTTACATTACGCTGCACATGACATACAGCTTGCCACAACCCCTCTTCTAGTCAATGAGATGCACCGACATGGACTCAAAGATGTTGTGCAAATGCTGCTTGACGCTCAAAAGCTTCGCATCCAAAAACCAACATCTGAATCGTTAAAAGCTGTTGTAGAAGCTGCAACTAGTTTGGGTGACATTGCATATCTTTCCAAACCAGACCAACATCTCCTTGCTCTGGCACTTGACCTATCAAAGCAAGACTATCATGTTATAGTGCTAACTGATGATTATTCGATTCAAAACGTAGCCAAGCAGTTATCTCTAAATTATCGTCCTATTGGCGAACATGGAATCCGTGAAATTATCCAATGGGAAACATACTGCCCCGGCTGTAAACGTCGATTCTATGATTATGCAAAGGGTGATTCATGTCCAGTTTGTGGAACACCTCTAAAACGCCGGTCTATCAAAAAGCGTCAAATAAGGAATTCGCAGTAAACACGTTGAATAAGATTTAAGAAGCCTTGAACAACCCTTTGAACCACTCTCAAAAAGCAAGGTTTTGAACAATGACCGAAGAAAAATCCGATTTTTGCAGTAGCTGTGGAGGTCTCGTAGCTCCCCGCGAAAACTCTGTCCAGTTTTCTTGCCCCTCTTGTGGAGGAGTAATCCTCAAACGTTGCCAAAAATGCCGAGAATTCACCAATTCCTATACATGCCCAGCATGCGGCTTCAAGGGTCCATAGAAAAACCTTGTTTCAACTGCCTACTATTTCTGGGAGGTTCTATCATCATGGGAAAGGTTCTAGCAATCATGAAAATTACACCTGAAGACGCCAATTCTCCTATCGCTGAACTAAGACAACGAATTGAGAAGACAATAAAAGAAAGTGTAACTATCGAGGCATGGGAGGAAATCCCAATATTTGGACCACTCTATGCTCTTCGCCTACGCTTTATTGTTGAAGATGAAGCTGGTGGGACAGACGCAGTAGAGCAAATCATAAAGAAGACTCCTGGTGTCAGTGAAATCGAAATCGAAGCTGTAAGCCTCCTCTAGTTTCTCCCCCATTTTCATTTCATAGTTTTTTGTGTCAACTTTAAATGCTCTTGTTCCTTTGCTTTTACTAGGAGGAGTATAATTTTGGAAGAACATTCTCCTAAAGGAAGAACAGTCACACTGCGTGTAAAGAAGGCTCATGAACGAGACGCAGGGCGATTTATTGTACGCATTGATACCACCACCATGGAAGCTCTCGGAGTGCAAACAGGCGATATTCTCGGGATAAAAGGACGAAAACTAACTGCAGGTATTGTATGGCCAGCTTATCCACAAGATGAAGGGCAGAAAATTATCCGTATGGATGGTCGTATTCGACGGAATTCTGGAGTTGGTCTTGAAGAGAGTGTGATAGTTCATCAGGTTCAGGAGCAATCTGCTATCTCAATAATTCTAGCTCCATTGGAGATGCGTTTTCCAGTAAAGGATTTTGACGAGTTCGTGAAACAGAAGCTACTAAATTGTCCTGTAGCTAAAGATGATACGGTTCATGTTTCCATCCTTGGACGACCTGTTCGGTTCATAGTTCGCCGGTCACGTCCAACAGGAATCATCCTCATCACCTTGAATACTCAAGTTACATTGCTAAGTGAGCCACCTAAGGAGATGGAGGTAGGAATCCCATTCATCACCTACGAGGAAATTGGTGGTCTTGATGATGAAATCCGACGTATTCGTGAGATGGTAGAATTACCTCTCAAACACCCTGAACTCTTCGCACAATTAGGTATCGCTCCTCCAAAAGGCGTACTTTTATTTGGACCCCCGGGTTGTGGAAAAACTCTCTTAGCTCAAGCAGTTGCGAACGAGTCAGAGGCACATTTTATCTCTGTCAATGGACCAGAAATTATGAGTAAATTCTATGGCGAATCTGAGAAACGTCTACGCCAACTTTTCGATGAAGCAGAAAAAAATTCACCCAGCATTATCTTCATCGACGAACTTGACGCAATTGCACCCAAACGGGAAGAAGTAATTGGAGAAGTGGAACGGCGTGTTGTAGCTCAGCTCCTAGCAGTTATGGATGGACTCCAAAAACGTGGTCAAGTAATTGTCATTGGTGCTTCAAATCGCCCCAACGCAATAGATCCTGCACTACGAAGACCTGGTCGTTTTGATCGTGAAATCGAAATTCATGTTCCTGATAAGGAAGGTCGACAAAAAATCCTCCTTATTCACTCACGAGGAATGCCCTTAGAATCTGTAGATCTTTTATCCATTGCCGAGATTACTCATGGATTCGTAGGTGCAGATTTGGCAGCTCTTTGTAGAGAATCTGCTATGCGTGCATTACGTCGATATCTTCCACGTATCAACCTCGAAGAAGAAGAAATTCCATCTGAAGTTCTTGCTGACCTTCGGGTAACTAATGAGGATTTCATGGGGGCACTTCGTGAAATCCAGCCAACAGCTATGCGTGAAGTTACCCTTGAAGTTCCGAATGTTCGATGGACCGATATTGGGGGTCTTGAAAAGATCAAGCAGAAACTACAACAAACTGTTCAATGGCCATTACAGAATCCCGAATCATTCAAAAGACTCGGTGTCGAACCGCCCCAAGGCGTCCTCCTCTTTGGTCCTCCAGGTTGTGGAAAAACACTTCTAGCCAGAGCAGTTGCCACCGAAAGTGAGGCTAACTTCATCAGCATTAAGGGTCCTGAAGTACTTAGCAAATGGGTTGGTGAATCAGAGAAGGCTGTACGCGAGGTCTTCCGACGAGCCAGACAAGCTGCTCCTTCCATAGTATTCTTTGATGAAATAGATGCTATAGCGCCTGCTCGGGGATCTGGTGCTGGTGACTCTCACGTCACTGAACGTGTAATCAGTCAATTCCTTACTGAAATAGATGGCATCCAATCTCTCAAAGATATCGTTGTTCTAGCCGCCACGAATCGCCCAGACCTCCTAGACCCAGCAATGCTTCGTCCAGGCCGTTTCGATCGCCATATTCTCGTCCCAGCTCCTGATGCTGCAGCTCGGCTAGAGATATTCCGAATTTATACAAAGGATATGCCTCTCACAAAGGATGTTAATCTGGAGGAACTTTCACAAAAAACAGAACGATTCGCAGGTAGTGATATCGAAGCGTGTTGTCGTGAAGCTGCACTTGCAGCACTAGAAGAGAATATGAAAGCACAAAAGGTCAGCCGGAAGCACTTCATAAAGGCACTCTCAGAAATAAGTCCCACCGTAACACCTGAAATGGAGAAAGCCTATCTTTCATGGAGTAAACGTGCTCATCGGACAGGGCCAAGCACAACGCCTTTCGCTTAGAATATATCATACTCCATTGTGGTCGAGAAATTCAAAGAACCCTTATTAGTCCTCTGCAATGGAAAGATATACTCTGTCACCCAAACGCTCAATCTTCCGCTTAGTCTTAGTAATTCGTTGAACATGGATTTGCCCATCAATCTCCAACTCCATAAGGGCACGATCCAGCTCAGCGACAGTTACATTTTCACGCTGATTCTTCAATAATCGTATTAGCTCCTTGTCAATGAGCACACCTTGTCGTTTGTCAAGAATCGCGAGAATGACATTTCGAAGCGGAACTGTTCTCCAACTCAACTCAATTTGCCTCCAAGAGTCTAATATTCACAAAAGGATAGCAGTTCAACTCATAAATAGTTCAGTTTTAAACTTTCTCCAAAGTGTATTATCAACAACACATAGGTATATGTTTAAGTTAGATTATTCAAAAGCTTAGGCAAGCTCTCTTGGTTGGCGCTGCTATGTCTACTGTCTCCTTTCAAAGAACCCCAGCGGTCTTTTCTGAAATCAATGACATTACTGCTGAAGATGCAGGACGCCGTGTACAGATAATGGGTTTTGTCTTAGACTTCCAGGATGAATCAGTTTTCATCTTAGGTGATGATACTGGTCAAATCACTGTAATCTCCCAAGAACTTCCCACCCTGCAATCCTTTATTCGTGTCTTTGGGTCCATTGCAGTTACAAATGAGGGTCAACCAATGATACGCGCAGAAATTATCCAAGACCTTACAGGTTTTGACAAAAAATTATTTAGAGCTGCATTGAAGATAATGCAAACAGCAACCAGCGGGAGGAAAGTCTAATTGTTTATTGCTAAATTTGATGATGCAAAGACCTGGCAGACGCTAATCAGTGCTCTCTCTGCACTGGTGGATGAAGCTAACTTTGAACTTTCATCTAAGGGAATCACGCTTCGCGCCATGGATCCTTCCCGAATAGCCATGGTGGATTTCGAACTCCCTAAGAGCGCCTTTAGCCAGTTTGAATGTGACGAGGAAGGAAAAATTGGTATCAACCTCGACGAGATGGAGAAAATCGTCAAACGTGCAGGGTCAGGTAACAGTCTGGAACTCGGTATTGATCATGAAAGAAATCAACTAAAAATAACGCTTGAAGGTCGAACCCGTCGAAGTTTCAGCATTGCCATGATTGATTTGAGTATCGAGCGTCCACCAACTCTGACCATCGAGTTTGACGTGATGATTAAGATTACTGCTGACACTCTAAAGGAAATCATTCAAGATGCCGATGTTATCAGCGATTTCATAGCCCTTGATGCAACAGATGACGCACTGACTTTTTCTGCACGAGGAGATACAGGCGACCTAAAAGTGCGTATTGGCAAGGACCAAGAAGCACTCCTTGAATACAATTTTAAAAAGCCAGCCAAGTCTCTGTATGCGCTTGAATACATGAACGATATGATGAAAGCAGTAGCTGCCTCGGATACTGTGCAAATGGAGTTTGGAAAGGGGACACCAGCCAAGCTGCTCTTCTCAGTAAGTGGTGGTGGGCATATCACCTACTATCTTGCTCCACGTGTTGAGGAGGACTTCTAAAAATCTTGAAAAAA
>JABXGU010000574.1 GCA_016550415.1 archaeon
AGTGATTATCGTTAACATTCTTGCAAATGCGCTTCCTATCTTTGGAGTAAATACCGGGCAGGTTTCTGATTCCTACCCGAACTTCTTCACTCCTGCTGGGTACGTATTCTCTATCTGGTTCATCATCTACATCCAAGCCATAATCTTCATGATCTATCAAGCCCGTTCGAGTCAACGAAGCGAAGACTATCTCCAAAAAATCAATCTTTTCTACTTCCTTGGTGGACTAGCCAATATCGGCTGGATTTTTGTCTTCCACTACTCCTACGCTTTCATGGTGGCTAATCCACCCTTCTTCTTGGCATCCCTTGTGCTCCTAATAGTCGTATTCCTAATGCTATTACTAGCCTACATCCGATTAGGTGTTGGAGTAGAAAAAGTGCCACGAAACGAGAAACTAGCCGTGCATCTGCATTTCAGCGTCTATCTTGGATGGATTTCCGTCGCCACCGTTGCGGCTATCGCCTCCTCCATTAACATCTTAGTTCCAGCCATTCCTACTGAAACCCAACATCTTGCTACCGCTGCCATGCTCTTCGTGGCAGTACTTCTCGCATTGCTCATGGTCTATCTGCGCCGCGATTATGGGTTTGCTTTAGTCTTCCTATGGGCAGGAGCTGGAATTGGAGTGAAATGGATTACTGTCCCAATCATCTTCTACTCAGCCATTGCCATAGCAGTTATCTTAGTTATTGGAATGATCCTCATTCCATATCTCAAGAAATCCAACCTTATCCAATATTACAAAGGACCTGAATAATCTTAGTTCCATTATCTCAACTGCCGCACTGTCAAGCGGATTCCCAGGTTTTATAGTGGAAACTCCAACTAGTCACAAGTTCATTTTACTTAACTCGAAGTCTTTTCCAATAGAGCACTGAAACAGCAATCACAATTACAATTATTGAAACGATCGCTAGGGTAACCACAAATATTGGATCTGGATTACTTGGTGTAACTCTGGCAGTATCAATCAACCAACATGCAATAATTTGCATTAGATTCCATTCAGAGTCGGGGTCATTCAATCCATCCTGGAAGGTTGTCCCATCCCGAATATCACCTTCTTCGATTTCTGGATGGGGGCTGGAAAGAAACACGACTCCACTACCATACCTGAATGAAACCATACAAGGTAGATCATTGAGAGCGTAGCTGGCAATCGTGGTTACATGGGACATGTCTGGGGCATCGAAATAACTTCCCGTCCAACTTAGTATCTGATACGAATTCGGAAGTGCAGATAGGTCAGGTCCAGTTCCGTTCTTGTGGATGTTCACTGTAACAAGGGTCTTTCCAGCAGGAAGTTCAGGGAGGTAGTTTTGAAGTTCTATATCAAAGAGTTCGAAATGGGTCCACTCAAAGAACGTTCCACCATAGATTCCAATATAGGCTCCACCAGAAGCAATGAAGTTACGAATGATATCGTAACATACGGTCGTCATTTCATCGCGTAGGGTGTAGGGAGAGATTCCGGGCATGACAAGCATTGCTTGCTCGGCCAATGAACCATTCAGTACGCCTTCTGGTGGAAGTAAAGTCAGATCTGCATCCAACCATTCCAGCAGATGAATTAACGCTGTTCGGCTTGCTAAATTCTCATTTGAATGTCCACCAGTGTAAACTGCAACAGGAACCCCTGAAAGATTTGTAGACTGCTGACCAGTAACTAACCTACGGGGCCCACCGATGAGGCAAAGCAAGAGAAACAAAAAAAGAAAATTACAAAGCAATACGGGTCGGTATCCCTTTGAAAATGAAATTTGCTTTCGCATACACACCATCGGTTCTATTCTCGGAATGATTTAACAAATATGCTCGGAAATCGGGCAGTCAAAAATTAGACGTAAAAATGCTCTGTTTAGACATTTTTAAGAACGAGTTGGTTCGGAATCTGGTGAACATTGAGGTGCTTATTTGCAGGCAACCGAGAATTTAAGTTCAGAATGGCTGGTTCATCAACGGTGAATCCCTTTTGACCGAATTACCTTCCGTTCCTACAACTGCTATATCTCTTGAAGGCAAATCACGTTCTACCTCAAGTTATATTGCGTTTGGTCTCGTTTTTTTTGGTGCCCTAGTTGCAACGATGAATATTATTTACAGCGTTTATCTTCAGCTCTTTGTATTTCTTCCCTCAATTCCACCTTGGATGGGATTCCAAATCTATAACTACCTCATTCTCGACGTTATCCTTGTCATCGGCGTCCTTCTCATGTATGGAGGCGCTGCAATCATTTACTACGAGAAATCAAGGCCTAATGGCGGTGTCATCGAACTGTACGGCGCAATCATGAGCATCACTTTATTAGACATCTATTTGCGTGCCTAAGTTTCATTC
>JABXGU010000575.1 GCA_016550415.1 archaeon
ACCAAAAGCACCACCCACAACACCACCAAAGACACCACCAACTGGACCACCAAAAGCACCACCCACAACACCACCAAAGACACCACCCACAACTCCAACTCCTACGCCACCCGTTGCAGCACCTAAGCCAGTTGAGGGATCAGTAGCGCCTTCAGTTGCGCCAACTGGGGAAGGAATTGGCAGCCTCCGAACAGAAATGTTGGCTGAAATAAAGCGTATTAAAGAGATTTTTGAGTCCTAAAAAAATCTTATAGAAACACCATCATCCAGCTATTTCTTTTTGAGCCGAAGGCATATTCATTTCTTGCTAGAAAACAGATGGTAGTCTAGTACCTTACTTTGAATATTAAATGAAAGAAAAGGGGATCTGGCTTCTGAAGTACCATAGTTGGTATTATCTATAGTGAGAGCCGCCAAAGTGATTGACTGGCGATGATGAAGAATGTTTCATCCTTGAAAACTACAATAGAGTGATTATACTTAGCTACAGCAAGGAACGTCTTTATCTTGGTGTCTTCGCCCTCACGGTATTTCATTTGGATTTCCATACCAATATTGCCACGATGAATACTCAGTTTGTCAATGGCACGTTCATCGACTATGGGAATTTTCATCTCTCGAGCCTGATCATATACTGCCTGTCGGAAGTTTGTAACAGAGGTTTTTGATGACAAGGAATTCAACTCATTTGGGTTTTTACCTGCACTTGTGTAATTGAACTTGCAGATTCGAAAATAAATGTTTTGTGCCTTATGTTTTTAATGCATAAATGAAGATTTTGGTGATAATTTTGAGGATTCAAGAAGGAGAGGAGAGGTAGCGGAGTCTTTCAAGGACAATGTCCGGACTAGTGAAGGCGAAGAAGGCAGAAACACGAGGTCCATCATCATTTCCAAAGAAAGCTTGATAGATATAACGGAAGAACGCTTTTTGGACTTCTCTCTCTTTGCTAAGAGGTTTCGTGATTCTCTTCATAGCATCTCGAATAGAACGTTCTGTCCAAGTTTGAGGATTGAGAGAGTTTATGAGTTGCAGATAGAGATTACGTATATTTGGTGGCACCTGTTGAGCAAGTCCTGATGGTGGTTTTTCAAGAATCTTGATTCGATAGGTTTCTGGGGAATACTTGGTAACACATGTTCTTGCTCGCATAAGACGTGATGTGATATATGCGTGGTCTCTTTTTGAGATGGTTTCCGGAATTAACTCGCTTTTAGCTAGTTTTTCAATAGAAACATCAATGAGGTTGTCTGTGGGAATGATTTGAGCCAAAACAACAGCATGAAGATATGGAATCTGAAGAGGCAGCGACTTTGAAACAGGCCCAAGTTGAGCGAGTTCGTAGCTTCGGTTAATATCTGCAATCTCACTGGGTGAAGCTCGTGGCTTGTCAACTTTATAGTATACTCGTTCAGCCCGCTCGTATTGCCCAACATAGTTTGGTACATATTCAAGTCCAAGAGTAATCCGTCTCATTGGCTTGTTCTTCAAGAAGAGATAGCGAAGAGCGTATCCTGGAGCTACAGAGGTCCATACTTTGGGAGTGAAGCCATTAAAATCAGAACTTCCCATGTCGCCCTTATCGACACCGCCTTCAATAAGACCTACCCACTCATAGGCGTAAGGAACTGGAGACTTAAACTTGAAGAATTTTTCAGCAATCTCTTTGGCACTATCCCTAGAACCTCCAGGAGTAGCATGGTCCTTTCCAAAGGGTTCAAAACCCACATTAAGAACATGCCACAATGCTGCCCACTCCACACGCCAAGATAACTTCCCACGAGCAATACTAGTTGATCCGGTTTGCCCACAACTATCGCAACGATATTCAGCAGTATAGGCTTCCAAGTCCACTGCCGTAACAGTGGTGTCACTAAGGCTTAGACATTTTTCACACGCAACTTCAACTGGAATCCAATCAGGAGGGTATGGTGCCCTAGCACGATATCGATTGACCAAATCACGAACTAATTCTCGGTGCTCGATTGTGTAACGCACCAATTCCTGCATTTCAGGCCATGTATAGATGTCGTGGGTGCTAAGAACTTCTGCGTCTTGGCTGAATTCGTCGAGATAATCACCGAAATCTTTCCAATAGCGTTCTACCCATCCTGACAACTCGCCCTTTGGATCTGGAACATCGATTAATCTGTGACCAATGTATTGCTTCGCGTCTTCCTTATTGGAGAATTGTTCAATCTGAGTGGGTTTTCCCTTCCATGGATCGCTGGTGTAGCGTACGATGGTGTGTCGAGTTTTGATTCCACGTTTGCGAAGTAGATGCATGATAGTATTAGTTATTGTTACTTCGCCCCTTAGGCGTCCCACATGTTGAAGTCCGGAGACAGAAAGTCCACAGCTGCAATTGATAGTGTCAGTTGTAGAACCCCAATAGGTTATGATTTCTTCAATAAGACTATCAATCCAATGGCGATAGGGAATGCGAGCAGCCGCAGAAGTTCCTTTTGACAAAATTGTCACCGAGTAATTACAAACACCAAGTAGAATATAGCAACATAAGAAGTCATCGCTAGCCACAAGGATATTCTCAAGAATGCGATACAGGACCCAACTCTAAGTAACGTTGGCGAATCCGTTCAATTAATTCTTCAAGATTCCAACTAGTAAGGGCAGAGGCAGCAACCCAGGTAAAATCATGATTTTCCACAAAGAATGGTACAACCTCCTCCTGTAACCTATCTCCTGCTAGATCTGCTTTATTGAGTACAGCGATTACACGTTCTTCATCAATTCCTGTTGCATTAAGAATGGCTAGACTACTTTCTAGCTTCATCTGTAACAGAATTATATCATCAGCGGCATCCACAACCAGAAGAAGCAAATCCGCTGCTCGCATATCATCTAAATTCAGTTGGAAGGCAGAAATAAGCTCAGGATCCAAACCCAAGGCAAACCCAATAGTATCGACCAATAGCATACTAGGATTTGCTGAACGTGACCACTTAGAGGCAAGAGTAGTGAAGGGACGATCACTCACCTCTTTGTCCGCACCGGTTAATGCGTTGAACAAACTGGTTTTTCCAGCATTATAACATCCCACTAAACAAATCATGGGCATACCAAGTTTACGACGTTTTCTTAATCTTCTCCGGTTTTCCTGACGTAACTTCTCAATTTCAGTAGTGACTTTGGCAATGCGCTTGCGTACCTGGTGAAGCTGAGCATGATAAGCATACTCACCAGGACCCCTCCCTCCACGCCTAGCTGGTCGCTCTTTAAGCAACCGTTCCCGCTCACCCACTTTAATGAAAGGAAAGCTCTTCTGAAGCCAAGCCAACTGCAATTGCAGCTTCGATACCCGATCCCGAGCCTCCATTTCAAAAACCTGTAGCACAACCTCATAACGATCTAACACTTGACAACCAAGTGCATGCTGGAGATTATACTTCTGCATGGAGGTTAGCATATTATAAACAGCAACCACCTCGATTCCATCATCAGCAACCCGTTGAGCCAGTTCCCTAACCTTACCTCGACCAAAGAGAAAACCAGCATGTGCTCGGATTCGCGTCTGCATTATGCAATCCACTTCATCCAATCCAGCAGCCTTTACTAATTGCTGGAACTCTGCCAACTCTACTGGCCACTTGGCATGATCATGTACACGCTGCTGCAATATCACTACTAGAGTTCGCTGCACGTAAACAACACCATCAAAGGATGAAAATATTCCCGACAAAAAAGCCTTTTCGACCACTTATACAACACAATTATAGGAAACCTTAAAGCTCGCCACCTCTCTTTTATACTGGGAAGGTGTCGCCTACATATTCCAAGATATCCCGGGAACAGGTACACTGGCCTAACGAGGAATAAGCCGCAATGCAAGCCTAGAATTTTATCCCTCGATTATCCCCGCTGGAAATCTGTAGCCAAACCTTTCTCCCAGGCTAGTGTGCTTCCCTTAGGGACAGCGTAACACACGCTGGCATAGCGGGGATGTAGACGGCTTATTATTTCTAATGAAAATGCCACAATTAGAGGATTATTGCGATTCAGTGTGCTCAGGACTGCTGCAGAAGCCAATGATTCCTCCAATGAAGCCGAGAATCATGCTATAGAGGGCTACTGTAACTATTGCACCAAGGATGGCGAGAATTGCGCCTGTGGGCCATCTCCGTTGAAGGAAGATTAAGAGGGCCCCAATATACATCATGATTCCACCAATTAGGGTGAGGACGTCAAAGAAAAGAAAGAATGCAATTTGGTTTTCCAGCCCAAGGCTTAGTAGTTCGGGGAATCGAATTGTCAGTTGAAAAATTAGGCTTAGAGTCAATACAATTGTAGAGGCAACTGCACCAAGAAGTGTGAAGATGAAAGCAGCTAATGTTGGGGCTGCCCGTTTTCCTGGTTCCGACTTAGAAGCCATTGTTTTTTCCGTAGGAATCCCTCCCTCCAATGATGTCTCCCAAGCCTTTGGTAACATTACTTTATCACCAATTTTTTAATGGAGCCTAATTATCGTCAAAATATTTGTTCTGGCAGTATTTGTCACTAAGAAAAACGGTCTTAAAAAATTGAGTTTATCCTAAATTCCCTTGTAACCTGCCAGAGAAGATAAATCCGATTATTCTACTTCCACTTGCTCATTTCTTCCATTATCACAGCTAAGCGTTTTGTAGATTTCACGAAGTTATCAAGAGAGATGCTCTCATTAGGAGAGTGGGCCCGGGAGTCATGGTCACCAACTCCAATAGAAACCATGGGCACATACTTCTTGAAGAGGTGAAGTGGTCCAGAACCAGGATTTGTCGGATGCACCTGAAGTTGGTGCCCAAAGACCTGTTGATTAGCTTTTGCTATGATATCAACGAATGGATGGTCAACAGGAGTTTTAGCTGCCGGATAGCCTTCATGCCAAGCAATTTCGACATTATTGAAACCATTGACATCCAGATGGTGTCTGAGTTTCTGTAAAATATCGATGGGATCCTGCTTTTCCACTAATCGGAAATCTATCTTTGCTGAAGCTTTAGCAGGAAGAACTGTCATTGAGCCTTCCTTCTGATAGCCACTTGTTATTCCACATATGTTGAGGCTTGGCTCACCGTAATATGCATGCTTTAGCTTCTCCCCTTTTAGGTCACAAACAAAGGTCTTGATGCCATAGAACTTCAGTCGTCGTTCCTCAGCTATGTCGATGTTCGAGATTACACGATGTTCTTCTTCTGTGAGAGGCTGAACATCATCATAGAAGCCTGCAACCTGAATGCGTTCATCTACATCCTTAAGTGAGTTCAGAGCCCATACCAGCTGGTAGGGTGCGGAGGGAAGAATACAGGAATTCGATGAATGAGCATCATGTGATAAACACTCAACTTCCAGTTGTACATAGAGAATACCCTTCAGACCTAACCATGCTTCTTGGAGACCATTGAAACCTGCACCACCAAATTCCCATATTCCACCATCTGCTCGAAGGAAATCTGTATGCTGCTGGGTAAATTCGGCTAGATTGGGACTGCTAATCTCCTCTTCGCCCTCAATGAGGAACTTCACATTCACTGGAAGTTTTTCTCCTGTATCATGAAAGGCCTGAATTGCCCAAATTCGAGAAACTGTATCTCCCTTATTATCTGCTGTCCCGCGTCCATAGATTCGCCCATTTCGGACCTCAGGTTCGAAGGGTGGTGAATCCCAGAGTTCAAAGGGTTCAGCAGGTTGCACATCATAATGGTCGTAGAAGAGCAAAGTGCGTTTTGCACCAACATCAAGTCTAGCAGTCACAACTGGAGATCCAGCTGTAGAGTGAATTTTTGTCTTCAGTCCAGCTTCCTCACACATAGCACTTACAAGACTTGCAGCCTCTTCAATGCCCTCACCTTTGGCTGCAACCGAGGGAATCCTGCAAAGCGTCTTCAAAGCTTGAATAGCGCTTGTAGTGTTTTTATCGATATATTCGAGCACAGCTTTGGTCATTATCATCAAACCTGTTCTCTTTGGTGTCAGCAAAAGAGAAAAATGTTCTATTTTTCCTTAAAAACCGAGGATAATAGAGTAAGGATGAGGCAGCCACCAGACTTTTCTATTCCGAGAGTAGACGACAACAACGCCATTACCTGAATAATTTACGAAATCTAGGAGACGCTGATTGTGAACGTGAAGGTGGGTATTCGACGAGAAGACAAATCGTTCGAATTGCGTACGCCGATTGTACCAAAGGATGTAAGGGAACTTGCGGCAAAACACGGGTTAGAGTTCAGTGTAGAACCATCAAAGCAACGGGCTTACTCAGAGGAAATCTACCAAAAAATGGGTGCAAAGATTGGGAGGCTTCGAGGGAGTTCAATACCTGTAATCTTTGGTTTGAAGGAAATTCCCAGCAAAGAATTTGAAAAAGACAAAGTCTACCTCTTCTTTGCACATGTGATCAAGGGTCAACCCTATAATATGCCAATGTTACGCCAGATACTCAAAGTGGGTGCTACACTCATTGATTATGAAAGGATTATAGATGTTAAATCAGGTAGGCGGTTAATCTTCTTTGGTAATTGGGCAGGATATGCAGGAATGGCTGAAACACTTAGAGCAATCGGTCAGCGCTTGAAATATGAAGAAATTGCTCCCAACCCCTTTTCTGAGCTACGCCCAACCTATGAATATGATGGACTCAAAGCACTAGAAGCTGCCATTGAACATGTTGGTAAACGGATAAAGACTGAAGGAGTTGCACCAAAGCTTGCTCCCTTTGTAGTAGGCTTCATAGGCTATGGCAATACATCACGAGGTGCACAAGCAATCTTTGACCTGCTACCATACCAAGAGATTGCTCCTGAAGAGCTTTCAAATCTTAAACCAAATCTAAATTCACTCTATAAAGTGATATTTCGTGAAGAGCATACAGTGCGTCCACATGATCCTACTTCAACCTTTGATTTACAACATTACTATGAACATGGCAAAGCAAAGTACGAGTCCCAATTTTCTCAATATCTTCCCTATCTGAGTATATTGATGAACTGCATCTATTGGAGCGATAAATATCCCCGTATGGTGACTCGAGCTGAACTCCTTGAACTTTGGGAGCTAACAAAGGGGAAACCCCGCCTCAAGGTTGTGGGTGACATTAGTTGTGATATTGAAGGAGCAATCGAATTCACAGTTAATTCCACAAAACCAGACCACCCCACCTTTGTGTATAATCCCAATACTGGTAAGGCAACTCTCGGTATTGAAGGCGCAGGTGTTGTAGTCATGGCAGTTGATAATCTGCCCACCGAGCTTCCCCGTGAATCATCCACTTCTTTTAGCGAAGCTCTTCGCCGTTTTATCCCAGTCATCGCAAAGGCAGATTATACCGTACCCTTTAAACAATTGGATCTCCCACCTGAGGTTAAGAAGGCGGTTATTGTTTATCGGGGCCGGTTGACTCCGGAATATCAATATCTCAAGGAATACTTGTAAGATAAGACCATAAAATTTCACAAAATTGGAGGCAAAGATAGAAATGAAACATGTGCTGGTTTTGGGTGCAGGCTTGGTAGCCCGACCCTATGTTGAGTATATGCTAGAACATGAATATCAAGTGACTGTTGCTAGTCGAACAGTGAGTAAGGCAGAACGACTTATCGGTGATCATCCTAATGGTACAGCCCGCGCATTTGATATCAAACAGCAAAGTAATGAACTACCCAATCTTGTGAAACCTGCAGACCTCGTTGTTTCTCTGTTACCATACATTTTCCATGTCCAAGTAGCGAAAGAATGTATTCGACATAAAACGGACATGGTAACTGCATCATATGCTTCAGAGGAGATGCGAGCCCTTGATTCCAAAGCAAGAAAAGCAGGCATTATTTTGCTCAATGAGTGCGGTGTTGATCCAGGTCAGGACCATATGAGTGCCATGAAGATTATCCATAAAGCCCAATCATCAGGTGGACAAATAATCTCCTTTACCAGTTTTTGCGGTGGACTACCTGCTCCTGATGCGAACACAAACCCCTTTGGTTATAAATTGTCATGGAGTCCACGAGGTGTCCTAATGGCTGGACGTAACTCAGCTCTTTTTCTCAAGGATGGAAAAGAAGTACTGATCCCAGGAGAAGAACTTTTCACCCACTGCCATAAGGAGACGATCCCAGGTCTCGGAGATTTCGAAGGATACCCTAACCGGGATTCGCTTCAATATATTGACATCTACGGTCTCAAGGGGGTAAAGACAATGCTGAGAGGAACACTCCGATATCCTGGCTGGTGCGAAACAATGTACGCAATCAGTAAGCTCGGATTACTCGATCTGACCGAGCAGCCACTCCAAGGTGAAACCTATGATAATTTCATGCGAAAACTAATCGGCGTATCTTCTAGCAAGAATGTGATGCTGGAAACAGCGAATTACTTGAAATTACCAGTCGAGGGCGATCTTCTTAGTAAGTTAAGGTGGTTGGGATTGTTTGAAGACCGTCCAATTCCATTGGAAAAGGGTGCAGCTATTGATGTTGTAACCAGCCTCTTTGAAGAAAAACTCCAATATGGAGCAGGTGAACGTGACATGCTTATTATGCAGCACAAATTTTTCATTGAATTACCGGATGGCAAACACGAGAATGTGCGATCAACCCTCATCGATTATGGAATCCCCCACGGCGACTCAAGTATGAGCCGTACCGTAGCACTCCCAGTAGCTATAGCCTCACATCTTATTCTTAAGGGTGAAATACAGCTTAAGGGAGTCCAAATCCCCATCCTACCAGAACTCTACGAACCAATCCTAAGTGAACTTACACAACTTGGTATAACCTTTGAAGAAGAAACCACCAAAGCCTAGTTTTGATTAGGTAAGACTGACATTTAAAGGAAACACAATACACACTACACAACATTAGCAGTCACTAACCCATAAAGATAGAAAAAGAGATGTGATTTCATGGAACGAAGAGAATTCATAGCCTCCATTGCAATTCTCATATGCATTGGAGTAGACGTACTATGGGCACTTTTGACTTTGGTTTTGCCGATACTAATTGGTTATACAAGCGATTTGGTTCCACTACTTCCAGGAAACGCTATAACAGACTGGCTCATCCTTTGGTATCTAATACCACTCCTTTCAGTTCCCCTCTACATTCTATTAGCTAACATCACATCCCGATGGCTGGTATTACCCCTCAACAGACTTCTAAATCCTGGACACGAGGTCTATTACTTTGGTCCTGAGACAACACGAAAGCATTCGATTTATACACTGGTTCGTCGTGCCTTCTTTGCAGTTATCCTAATGTTTGGAATAGCCCTTTCAATCACTAAGTTCCTACCAACTGAAGTCCAAATCCTTCACTACACTGAGGCATTCGAGAATACCCCCATATTCAACGAGATGAATCAAGCCCTTATTTTAATGCCACTCATCTTTCCCTTCCTTGCTCTTATCCTCCCCTCCTCCTGGTTAATCGAAGACGCAAATCTAGTTTTCCATACCTCCCCAAGCAGCGGCCCTCAAGAGCTGAAAAACGCAGGACTAACACTCACAACCCTACTGAAGGGGTTTGCAGGCATCTTCGTAATTCTTGACTATATCCGCCTTGCTTGGAACATTGCTATTGCATTCCCAACTTGGCTGTTAGGAGCGCCTCCATGGGTACCCCTTTGGCTATTCTTCATCATCACATTTGTAAACCCCTTTGTCTATCTCTTCATGCCACTTCTCGCGCTAATAGTGTACTACAGATTCTTTCCTAGCCTACGTGATAAATTCGTGCGATATATGAAGTCGAAAGGCACTGTAGAGATTTCTCAGGTAGGGGCAGTTGATGTAGACATATCAGAAGTTCTTGGGTCCAAAGAACCTGTTGAAAAATAGACTGCAAAATGGATTCAATTCATCGAATATTTCTAGCTTATCTTCACTATATTATCCAAGGTTTCTAACTGCAGAAACGCACCGCTTTCTCTAATATATAAATGGTCGGCGTTTTTCATAGAGAACGAGTGCCATCTTATGCGAGCTTTGTCTCATCCAGGGCAACTTCTTGTTGGTTTGAAATTGTTTTTGGTGAAGACACATGAAATCATTAATTCCATGGGCTTTAGCTGCTTGAAGTTGAACCGATAACGCTGATAGAAAGGCTTCATCATCGAGAGCATAAATTGTGCAACACCATTGCTTAGAGTCAGGTTCCGTTTGTTCAAAGCCAAAAGAGATCGATCTTACACTTCCAGTGTCTTCCCCCTTCCAGAACTGGGCAAAC
>JABXGU010000058.1 GCA_016550415.1 archaeon
CAACCCAAACCACAACACAAACCAACCACAACAATCACAACAAACCAGTGAAACAACATGCTCGGACCAGTATACGCAGCCTTCGGCGCAGTACTAGCAGCAGGACTCGGAGCCGCAGGAGCAGCCATCGGCATAGGCTACAGCGGAAGCGCCATGGTAGGATCCGTAGCAGAAAAACCCGAAACCTTCAGCAAGTCAATGATAGCAGTAGTGCTGGCTGAAGCACAACAAACTGCACGCACAATAAGTATTGTTTGCTGGTTATATGAATTCAATGCGGTAGAAGATTTTGCGGATGGGGCTGGGGAGGCGTTTCCGATGCTGAAGGTGGAGGTTGGCTAGGAGGCGAGGAGTGGGTTTATTTTTAAAGTCGGCAGGGTCGATGTCGCGGAGTATCTGCAATCTGGTATCGGAATCTGCTTGTGCAATAGCACGATACTGTGAGTGCCATGGTGGTATTCGTGGACCCTCCCAGCTTTCGAATCTGAATTCTTTGAATTTGAAATGTGAGAAGAGGGGTGTGAGGTCGAGGGTTTCAAGCCAGTTGTCATGAACTTCGAATTGTTTGAGGCGGCGGCAGTGGCGGAGGGGTGTGAGGTCGAGGGTGCGTAGCTGGTTGCAGCCAAGGTTAAGAGATTCGAGGCTAGGGCAATGTTGGAGTGGCGTCAGATCGATGGCAGTAAGCTGGTTATGCTCAAGACTGAGCCCGTTGAATTCTGGGCAATGCTGGAGGGGGGTCAGGTCGATGGATTCGAGCCTATTATGATTTAGGAGGAGGGTCATGAATTCTGGGCAATGCTGGAGGGGGGTCAGGTCAATCTGTGTAAGCTTATTAAAACCAAGATTAAGTGCCTGAAGGCGTTTACAATCTTGCAGAGGAGTCAAGTCAATGGTGGCGAGTTCACTCCCACTGAGGAACAGCAATTCTAGGTTGGAACAGGAGCTTAGTGGAGTAAGGTCTACTTCCAGCAATTTGCAGTTAAGATGTAAAGTATGGAGGCTAGTACAATCCTCAAGGGAATTGAGGTCGAGATGCTCAATTGAATTGTATATCTCAATTATGTGGAGGTTGGGACAGTGTACAAGGGGTGAAAGGTCAACCTTCTGGTGGTGACTAAAAGAAAGGGTTAGGTGCTTAAGAGTCTTGATTTGGCTTAGGGGAGCAAGGTTGAGGGGTTCTCTTCCCAAATAACCAAGGGAGAACCACTTCAAATTCGGGAATTGTGTGAGTTGAGCAAGGTCGACTGAAACGATGCCAAGCTCAGTTAGTTCAAGATTGGCAATTTCTTGTGGGATTTCTATTTGACAGGCTTCTGGAGGACGACTAGCATTGTGAATCAAAATTGCCCCTTGATAGTGGAAAGTAATATGGTTGGAATTTTCTGATGGTCCATATCTATAATATCGTTTCCCACCAATGTATCGTATTCTATTCATGTATTCTCACTGTATTTAATCTAGAAATTAATAAGCAAAATGCCCTTCGTAATCATTTTTTTTTAAGTCTTCGGTGACAAAACCGTCTATCCCAAGGATAATCTGTTTATACCTGACCTAAAGTATTAGGATTTCCTATCTCTGCATTTCACGAGGGTAGGTCGAACAATCCAAAATATAGTTGTTCCTGTTCCAAACAAAAGCATACCAAGACCGGTCCAAAAACTTGCTTCTTCATAGACACGAGACGGTCCAATGTCAAAAAGTGGTTCCTGAAGCACGGCTTTAACCCAACGTCGGTTGGTCCCATTACCATAAGCGTATTGGATTGAAAGGGCAGGACCATGACTTGAGTCAAAGATGCAGTCGAGATAGTCATCATTCCATGTTGCTCTGCATCGCCAAGTCTGTTGTAGTAATGACCACCCTTCAGAAGGAGGTTGAAGCCAAGATACTGGGTGTTGGTTGCCTTCAAAGCAGTCAATCATTATTTCTTGGTTGCTGTCAAAACACCAAAGGGCTGTAAGTCTAGCGTTGGTAGGAAAGCTGGTGTTCCAACATTCCCAAACTGTGGTAATATAGTATTGACCCCAATATAGTTTGAAGTACAGTGCTATGTTCACATAAATACCAGAAACGTTACTATCGGTTATCATCCAATCAAATCCACCTGGGTTGGTTTCATTTTCAGTTCCACCTGAAATTGACCAAGTAACAGTTCCCTCATAGCTCAAGGTTATTCCAGGTGCGCGCCATTGGTCGTCTATCGGTCGTGGCAAGATGTATGCTAAAACGTTATGCCGCAGAAAAGGGTTTGAACCTACAAGTTAGCGGCAGCGCCATGTGGGATAACTTTTCAGTGGGCAGACCTATTGAGATGATTCGATATGACTTCAACAGAAGCCAATGGATTTGGACTAAAGATGCCCTACCAAAACTCATTTTTCCATCTCGTCAAGTAGGGTAAAATGAGGTCTATAGGTTGGCACAATAAAAAAAGAGGGGAGGGAAAAGAAGAATTCAATGGAGTAAAGTTTTAGACTGGGTCAGGACTTGGAGGAGGTGGATACAAGATAATCACCAGAAGTTCACTCGTAATAGGGTACTTAAACTCCCCAAAGACCTGTAAAGGATGGACAGCCTTTCATAAAAATTGCTGACTGTCATAGAATGAAATTAACAGCTTTGACCAAACAGATTGGATGTGTTTTGGAATTTAGGCATCGCCCACCTCTTCAACGACCTCGTGGACACTGCCACCCTTTTTTCTGATGCAACTGCAGACACAGGGAATGATGACAACCACTATGACCAGTAGGCTGATAAACCAGCCCAAGGCATCGTCAAAACCTTCGAACAGATCTACGAAGGGAGGATTATTGGTTGTTGTGTTGGACCATCTGTAGAGGGTTACGGTTAGGCTGAACAGGAGAGAGACCTGACCGGTATTATCGAGGATAAGGTGCCAAGTGCTAGTGTGGGGGAAGGCGGCTTGCGTGTTGAGAATCCAGTCCACCTGATCTGATAAGATGCAGTTCGCTGTTGATTGGCTTGTGAGCCAGCTTTGATAGGCTGTGTCGTTACAGACTAGGAGGGTAGTGGGATTGAAGCCAGTTCCACTAATGGTGAGGTTTATGGTCCAGAGGTCACCTGAACCCCTTGTTGCGTTGTAGTGCCATTGGCTGTGGCTGGGAAGTGGCTCGAGAAATCCACGATACTCATAATCAATACGGGCCCAGCTTCCTTCATTAGCATTTAGAGTATTTGGAATCCAAGATGTTATGAGCAGAAGGAGTAAGGTGAGGAGTAGTTTTGTCTGCAGGGGTGGATTGGATATCATATGAGGTTCACCTCTGCAAGCTGCACGTGAATTGGTCACTTTTTATACTTTATGGTGACAATACAAACTAGAAAGCACAAGAATGAAGAGAAATGACAAGGCGTTCATTAATGGGAGATCAAACAGCATCAACATCCCCATTTAGGTTCTTGAAAATCGCTGGATTTGCTTTACTCTTATTTGGGATTTGTTATATTGTTTCACCGGTTTTTTTACAAGTTGAACATGATACGTGGATGACTGGTTGGATGCTCATTATAGTTGGCTTCTTCCTTCTGTTTATGGGATATGTTTTCCAATCTTGGAAATCTTAATTCTGCAATTTACTCTTCAATGCTCTAAACATCGCTTCTGACCATTGTTCATCTTCAGGGCGGCTAAGAAGGTGCTCCATGGCTAATTCACGAGTGCGTTTGTCCTTGTAACGTGGAATGAGGTGAAAGTGCAAATGCTCAGTAGTAACAGGAGGATTATCAGATGTCCATCCCTCCTTTATTTCATCTAACTCCCAATGTTCACACATTGTCATAACATAGATTTTCTGCACATCTTCCAGCTTTTCCTTAATCTTGTGTGCCCATTCCACGACAGCTGAAAATATTTGCTTAGCAACCTCTGTGTCAGGTTCAATGTCACATATATCGTCATATGCATCCTTTGCTACAACCAAAACATGACCTAATATTTTGGGACCTAAAGGAAGAATAACATAGTAATGTTCATTGTCATCCAGCCAACGGTAAGCCTCTTCCTTTTTCGTCTTCTGCCACTGGCAGAAAGCACAATATCTTTTCCTGTGTTCTTCTTTGTTAATAGGCATCTAGTACACCATTCCTATAGCAATTACAGAACTTTTCATCCTATTATTCTTGTGTCACCGAAATAATCTTGATTCTTTTTATTATCACTTTTCGAAGCTCTTTTAGTGACGATAGGAAATTATTGCGACCCTCTTCATCCCATCGAGTATTATTTTCAGTATATAATTGAAATAAATGGAATGCTGTTACATTATATGTATCAAAAGACCACCGACTCCGTAAATCAAGAAAGCTGGCTTTATTTATCTAAGACTGAAATCTGCCTGAATCAGGTCTAGGACCTAGTAATAATAGCTTTAGAAAGTTGTATGTGTCTATTAGAATGCGAATTTCAATGTCCTCAATATATACCCAATCCAATTGGGAGATAGCAGTTTTAATTTCATATTGCTCAATTTGAGAGGGGGTCATCCTAGACAAGGCAGTATATAGATAATGTGCTAGATTCAGTCTTTTCCTAAATCGCAATATTCGAATCACTGTTAATACTAGGAAAAATATCGCTAAAAAGATGGAAAGGGATGGAAATACTCTGTCAACGTTTGTTGCCAAATTAAGTTAGCGAAGATTAGTCTAGGGATTAAAAAAAACAGTGCCAAGGGTTAGAGAAAAGTTGTTGAGTACTGATTCACGATAATTCCCAAGAAGGCGATATTTAGCGACACGGCTGCGTAAAGGCCAAAACCCTTGTCCAATGAATTTCTTGTTCCCACATTCTAGAATTTTATCAAGTATCCATTCAAAAAGCTGCCAACTCATTAATAGCATGCCAATAAGACCAATTATCAAGGAGCCAGCCGCTACAAAGGAAATTGGGTCTAGTTGGAGAATAATATTCTGTTGCTATAGAAAAAGTATCGAACTGAAGAAGATTGATCCTGTGAGATAAAGATAACGATAGGACGGAGTGGGTTTGGCAAGTGTTGCTATTAATGACATGTGATGTGATTAAAGCAACTGATTGAAAAAATTATGGGATTCCATTAATATTGTGAAATTACTCCTAGGATATTTTGTCGAATTTGGTACATCGGAAGAAGAGGAAATAAGTGAATTATAGTCTTTCATAATTCATAGCGGATGTTGCGTAGGGGTGAACCATACCAAGTATTGGGATTCACTTATGTAGGCGACATGTATTTTGGCTAATTTCTTACATCATAGTTCAATTGAGACCGGTCTAGAAGTAAAAATTCTTAGAAATTCCAAGGAAGAGATAGCAATCGAAGAAAAACTATTTTTCTGGTTTTCGTAAAAACCTGGCATCAACGAATATCCCAATGATGATGAGGGGACTTAGTGGGATACATATCAAAAGAGAGAAGAAAATAATGGTTCCAGGCACAGACCAGTTGTTGACAAATATACTCGTGTTTTGTGAAACCTGATTTCCAACAACATCACTGGCAACTACCATTAATAAGTGATAACCATTCATGAATCCAATCGTGTTCCACTCCCACTCAAATGGCGAATTATTATCAGAAGCCATCCATTTCCCATCAATGAAGAAATCGACATGATCAACCGCTAAGACTGCATCCACGAACACCACAACTGTGCAAATCCCCCAAACGATACTTCCCTCGGTGGGTTGAAGAACTCCAATAGATGGCGGCATTCCCGCCGGATATGGTTCAGTAAGCCAGGGCTCAATAATCAGATTCTCCTGCACTTCTTCGGGGTCAATGGCATCTGGTGAATTGGTCACTTCAGGACCAGAGCTATTACCCCACCAGTTTAAACTAGCGTTTACAACACCGATTGCTTCAGCTATACCCCAGCCACCGTTCCCAAAGAGGTTATTGTAACGAATCTCTGCCTCTGATCCTGGTCCTATAATGCCACTACCATTATTATAAGCAATAACATTCCCCTCAATGTGTGCCCATGTGGTATTTATGAGGATACCACTTTGTCGATTGAAGACAATTGTATTGTTCATTACACCCAAAGGGGAATTTTGGAGGTTCAAACCGATTCGATTGCGGGCAATTACGTTTCCCCATAGTTCAGTGCTTCCCCAACTCATCACGCCATCTCGACCATTGTCAAGAATCCAATTGCCATGGAGACGGGGCACAGCGAAAGTATACCCCGTCCAAACACCATCCAAAGTGTTATTGGAAATGATACAGTTTTCGATGACAGGAGCAGTACCAAAGGGTGAGTGACCATAAACAACAAGGCCTACATAGTTGTTTGACAATGTGGAGTTATGAATTAGGACATAATCTGCGTTATCAATGAATAGACCCCAAGCATCTTGATTGGGGCCAGGGTAGCCACAGTTATGGATTTCACTATTAGTTATCCGAAGACTTGCATCCTCATAGGTTTTGAAGAAATATGGAGCTGAGGAGTTGACAGCTACAACTTTGCTTCCATTCGTAATACAAAGGAATCCACCAGCATATACTTGAATGCCGAACTGGCCAGGGTTGCTGCAATTTATTCGTAGAGTTACGTGATTCAGAGTGAGAGAATCTGATACAATCAGATTGCCTGTTAAAGTGATTTCTGTATCATATACTGTTTCTGGGTTGGTGACGACCCAATTGGTAACAGATTTGCTACTCCTATTGGTCGGTGAACTGCTAAGCCCTAGATAATATGGAGTTGTACACTGAATGAAGAGTAGGAGTAATGAGAAAAGAATTAATCCGCCCTTAATTCTCAAACTCTCACCTCACATGAGTATAAATCGTATATAGCTTTAAATACTATGCTCCTTAATATATTTCTGGATTCTGCAGAGGGAGGTAATGGTAAATGAAGTTGAATGAGGCTAAGATTGCACTATTTTGCCTTTTTTTAATTCTCTCTTTTACACTTCCTGATATTGGTAGACACATCCCAAAAGAGTCAATGATTAACAACTATGATGACGAGCAAAATGTGCATAGAACATCATTAGAATTTGGGGGAAATAACAGCCAATCTGACCCATATTACCTGGGCGTTAAGGGAAAAATCAATAACTTCAATAGGGCTGGGGATAATATCCGTGTATTATTATGGTCCGCTGAACCAAGTTTGGAAATTGATTCCAATTGCTGGGGATTTCCTGTTGAAGCATTGACTGTACATTCAAAAGAAATGTTCATGAACTACTTAACTAGCTGTTCGGTAGCCTTTGTCCTTGGAAATTCAGACCAAGATTTTGGCGGTCAAATCCTTTCCTCTGAAACAGAAGCTCTTTTGAATTGGGTTTCAATGGGCAACCTAGTTTTTATTGCAGGTGATGGATTCAACAACTGCTCAGAGGGTCTGAAATCGCTATTTGGCGTGACAAAAATTTCACCTTTGAAAAATAACTCCTTTATCGAGATTTTTAAGGAATCAGTACTAACAGGCGGAAGATCGGA
>JABXGU010000059.1 GCA_016550415.1 archaeon
AGACCCAATTCCTAAACTCCTATGGTTGAAAGACAAGGAACCTAAAGTCTTCAAACAAGCTACTCGGTTTGTAGATGTAAAAGACTGGATTCTCTTCAAGTGTGGATTGGACGATTTCTATACAGACTGGAGCTGTGCTTGTCTTTGGAACTATTTCAATTTAAACACAAAACAAGCGGAACCTGAACTTATCGAAGAAGGTATTGGAATCTCAATGGACAAACTGCCCCTTCTTGCAAAGACCACTGATGTGCTGGGTAACCTCTCCAAGGAAGCTGCTCGAGAGTTGGGTCTTACACAAGAAACTAAGATTGTCTGTGGATGCGGTGATGTTCCAGCTGTTGCAATAGGATCTGGTGCCATTGCTGATGGTAAGCCACATCTATACGTGGGTTCCTCCGGATGGATAGCCCAACATCAGGAGCAAGTGCAATTCGATTTCAGTGGTGTTGGAACCATTGCCAGTGCGAATCCAGAACGCCTACTCCTAACCGGTCAAATGGAAAGTGCTGGAGCCTGCCTATCCTGGCTTGTTGATAATGTCTGCACAGCTGAATTTCAAGAAGCAAAAAGGAAGAATATCGATGTCTATGATTTGGTTAATGAAGCTGCTGCTAGTGTACCTCCGGGAAGCAATAACCTGATTTATTTACCGTGGTTGGTGGGTGAACGCTGTCCATTCATTAATCCATATGTGCGCGGGGCTTTTCTTAACCTGGGTCTCGACCATACGAGGGCTCATCTTATTCGTAGTGTATTGGAGGGTGTTGCTTACAATACTCGCTGGGTGAAAGAGGCTCTCGCCACTATGGGTCATAAAGTTACAAAGGTGAATGTCTGTGGCGGAGGCGCAAAAAGCAATCTATGGCTGCAAATCTTCGCTGATGTTCTTAACATTTCTCTCCTCAGAGTAACAACTCTTCAGGATGCAGGATCTGTTGGTGTTGCATTGGTCGCGGCTGTAGCATTGGGCTACTTCAAATCATTTGGCGAGCTAGAACGATTATTCAAAGTAGATAGGGAAATCAAACCAGATCAGACTATTACTCCAATATATGAACGGTTGTACAAAGCTTTCCGAGGAATATCTGATCAATTCAGTAGTTTATGTTACCAACTTAACGCATAATCCGTCTTTGGCTAGGCATTCTTCTTACTTGTTTTTAGTAAAAAACCAGTTAGTATGACGCAACCATTCTACTTATAAAATTCTAAAGTGCATTGCTGGTAAGGTATTCATTATGCCTGAATCAGATATGTCATGGAATCTCGTTCCCCTCGTAAAGTCAACGAAGCTTAAAGATATCAAAGCTAGTCTAGACGAAACTGTTGCTGAAGCAGAGCGCCTTGCTGCAAAATATAAGGGAAAAATAGGCTCACTTGATGCTGGTGGACTTTCTACCCTTTTCAAGCAGGTAGAGGATTGTTACTTTCATCGTGAAGGATTAATACAATATGCTTTCAGGAAATATGATTCAAATTCCCTAGATTCTGAAGCAAAACAGATCAATGATATGGCTCGTAGAGCACTTACGAAAATAAGGCAGTCACTCGCTTTTTTTGATCTTGAATCTGCAAAATTAATTTCTAGGAATCCCAAATTGTTAGATGATTCTAAGCTAGCAGATTACAGACATTATCTTGAA
>JABXGU010000576.1 GCA_016550415.1 archaeon
GAAAGACAAACGCCCAAAGAAAAATCATCAATGTGGGGTTAATCGCTGCAAGCTCCAAATAGGGGTGACCTGCCTGGATATTTAGTACGGTTTCTATTGTGATTATGACGCAGAGAAGTGCAGAAATCGAATATACTAAGCTGTCATAGCGACTACGCCAAATTCCCAGAATACTTCGCCGCAGGATGTATACTCCTGCTGCAAAAAGCAAAATGAAGAATGCAAGAAAGACTCCATCATAATACGCCAATTGAATCAGGGAAGAGGGTAACAAGTAGCTAATAAGAAACTCACTAACCATACCAAGGACTAGAATTAGAAGGCCAATGATAAAATAGAGAACTGTTCTCCACCCTGATAACATGGTGACCAGCTTTTAACAGCATCTTACTTATAAGTAATAAGTAATTTTCGTATTCAATAGTGAGTTCTTTCGTGGAGGTTACTTAGAAATGAAGAGAGATGCTGAAGAGTTATTGAAAGAGTTGTGTCCTGACGCAACAATTAGTCGAAGTAATAAAGACTGGATTGAGCGATCAGAACAGGTCATCGCTAAAACCACTCAATCACGTTCCATTTATCCTGTTGTTGACCATACTCAAGGCGAAGGACCTTGGATTTACGACATTTCAGGAACTCAATACCTCGATATGACTGCAGGTGTCAGTGTACGCGCCCTTGGCTTCCGTAGTTCAAGTATGGCTGGTTTTGAACAACGAATACAAGGATACCTCCGCGAAGTTCCTGGACAAGATTTTGATATTATCCCTCAAACCCTCCTCGCTGAACGTCTCATCAACTTAACGCCCGGTGATCATGAAAAAGAGGTTTTCTTCACAACCAGTGGTGGACGGGCAGTAGAAGCTGCTGTAAAATCCATCATGGACAACCGCCATCGACAACGCTTCATAGCCTTTCGTCCAGCTTTTCATGGTCGAACCGGTTACACCCTCGCCCTAACTGCCAGCAAACACATCCATAAAGACTACTACCCCCAAGGGCTTGACGTAATCCGTGGACCATACCCCTACTGCTATAGGTGCCCATTTGGACAAAAGGAAGGTGAATGTGACTTAGAATGCATGCACTATCTTCGTGATAGCATCAAATATGAAGGCACTGATATTGCTGGTATTGTCTTTGAACCCATCTGCGGCGAAGGAGGTTTCATTCCAGCACCAACACAGTTTGTAAAAGAGCTTCGCCGTCTTGCAAATGAATTAGATTCAGCACTTGTTTCTGATGAGGTGCAAGCAGGCTTAGGTCGAACAGGTCGCTGGTGGTCCATCGAACACAGCAGAGTAGTCCCTGATTACATTTGTTCTGCCAAAGCTTTAGGCGGTGGTTTTCCCTTTGGTGCCTGCATCGGGCCCAAACCATTATACACTGACTATGGACGCCACTCTGAAACCTTCGGCGCTGAACCTTACATTTCCCTAATCTCCCTTGCTACACTAAGAATCATTGAACGAGACGGAATACTTGAAAACGCTAAGCGCAGAGGTAACCAACTGCTCAACGGACTGCGTGAAATACAAGAAGGCTCAAAAATCATTGGAGACGTCCGAGGACTAGGGCTTATGTGTGCCACAGAAATTGTCACAGACCGAGAAGGTCAAGCTCCCAATCCCAAGCTTAGAGATAAACTAATTGCTAATTGCGTCAACAAGCAGAAACTATGGCTTATTGGCAGCGGAAGAAACAGCGTGAGATTCCTCCCTCCCCTCAACATCACACCTGGCCAAATCGACATAGCCCTAGAACGTTACACTAATGCCGTCAAATCAGTTCAATAAAAACAACCAAAAGTAGAAAGCTACATTCTTGTATTGATTGAGGGAAAAACAGTAGGTGCTAAGTTCCACTAACAACTAATCCTTTTCAAAGAAAAGGACAAGAAGGGTGGATAAACAACCACCCCTTCATTAAGGTATAATACTTCTGAATCACAAGATTCCTTCGAAGAGAACACTCCAGCCTAGCCAAGCTTAAAGACTGACTGCAGCTTCATCAAATGTGACATATCACCCTGGCTCTTGAGCTTGCCGCTCATAAACGCAGCAACTGCGTTGAGCTGTCCGTTAGCTATAGCCATCCAGTCGTCTTTGCTTATTGTGATTACCAGGTCAGGGGAGTCTGCTGGTCCATCGCCGAGTTCACATTTTTGGTCTTTGATTAGGATGTGGTATTTGGCGTCGCTTGTAATGTCCATCGTGATTTTGCAGGTCCAGCCGGCTGCTGCTTGGGGATCGAAGGTTTCTGCCATGGCTTCTAAGCCTTCTTTGGGGGAGTCGACCATTTTATTGTTCACCTAGTCATGTAATGCTATTGTTAAGGTATAGTATCTTCTCTGTCGTTTTTGTAGTTTAAAAGGGTAACTTAGCGCCAACAATTTTTGTATTATTGTGGCTAGTGTGATTCTATGACATAAAGACAATGGGAGTCGCCAGTAGCCATTGATGCTTTGTGACTAACAGTACTTTTTGGGTTCATTGATTTAATGAGGGAGGTGATAAAGCTGAAATGATAGGAGCAGATCGTGTTAGGATATGCGATTGAAATGTCAGAGTAAATGCAGTTATACACTCTAATATAGTGTATTTCTTCTTTAGTTTGCTTTCTTGCATTGCACCCTTGGTGATTTAAGAAATCGGTTACACGCTTCACCATGGTATCAAGAGTTGTGGGGAGACTATCTTCAGATTTCCACAGCTCAATTAATTTCGCAGCTTCTTGTTGTGCTGATCTTTGAAAGAGTTGCTTTACGCGGGTTGGTCCTTCTTCTCGAAGAAGTTGTTCGATTAGTACGATTGTTATGTGTTGGAATTGACGAGGTGGAATATGGATTTGTAGTCCTTTTTGGAGACGGAATAACCTAGCTGGACGTCCTCGTCCTCTTGGTCCTGTTGATCTTTGAACTTGTTCGAGTACACCCATTGATATTAGCCGGCGAAGTCCGTTTCTGACAGCAGTATAACTTAATCCGGTTTCCTTTGAAATGAGTTCAATGTTAGTATCTGGGTTGACTATGACGCATTCTACAATCAGTGAGTCGATTTCGTATCTATCAAGTATGCGTCCCATTGGGCTATCAGGCATATTATATGACTCCGCTCATAGTTCTTTTTTTACCGTGATTAAGCAAATAAGATAACATTGGTTTCTCGTATTGTAGTCTTGGATTTTGTTTAGGTTTTAAGATTCTATATGATTTTTTATTTAATCTTCTAATAAATAAATTAAGCTGACTTCCAAGAAGTAATATCTACAACGCAGAATTTGAATGACTGTAATTAGATGAGTTTAATTCGTTTGGATCGATCTAAGCATTTAGTAATAACTTTCTCGACATCGATGGATGTTTCAGCCTTTTCAACATCGAATTTTTCGCCCTGTATTGATGGTTGTTGGGGGACTGCAAAGCATTCTGTTGTGTCACTTATTGATGCTTCATATGTGCCAATGCGCTGAGCAAGATGCATTGTATCTGTTTTATCCATTCCGATGAGGGGACGGAAAACTGGTAGTGGTGTAGCTTGGTCGAGAATAGTAAGGTTGGATAATGTTTGGGATGCTACCTGTCCTAAATTCTCACCTGTGACGATTGCTACTGCCTTCTCTTGTTGGGCTAGTTTTGTGGCGATACGGTACATCATTCTCTTGCATAGAATACAGGTTAGTTTTGGGAAGGGTGTGTTCATCAGTAATTCTTGTGCTTCTCGAAACGGAACGACAATCAGGTACGGTTTGGTTTTCGGGGTCAACTTGGCAAGGATTTTTGAAGTGGCGATTGCCCGTTTACGTGGATTTTGGTTACTTTTTGTGCTTGAATCCAAATAGATTGGGATAACATGGCAACCTCTTTTCATTAAGAGCCATTGTGCAACTGGACTATCAATGCCTCCTGAGTGCAAGGCGACGATTGTACCTTGTGAGCCGTAGGGGAGACCTCCTGGACCTTGGATAATTTCGGTGAAAAGATATGAATGCTGTTGACGAACCTCAACATGGATTTCAAAGTCTGGATTGTCAAGATTCACGCATACATTAAGACCTGCCGCATTTGCTTTTTCTAAAATTGTGGAGCCAAGTTTTGCAGCGAGTTCTTGGCTAGTAAATGGATGTGCTTTGATGCGCCGTGCACGCACAGCGAATGATGTTTGCGGCTTGAGTAGAGGAGGAATCAATTGGCTAACTGCTTTATTGATTTCTTCAAGTGTGGAGGGGAGTGTCCAAACCGGACTTGTGGATACTACGCCGAAGACACCTGCTGCAACCTTTGCCGCTGTTGGTGCATCTGATGTTGTAATGAAGATGCGTCCCCTCTCTCGAGATACTTGATTAAATGGAATATTATGGCGTTTCAGCATTATCTTGATATGGTTTACAAGCAGGTTCTCAAGATGACGCCGCACACCAGAACTCTTCAGGCCAATCTCGCCATACCTTACCAAGACTCGGTTTAAATCTGGCGTTTTACTGGATGGCTTAGGAGTCATATCAAGGTACTCCAAGGATGGATGAGGAAAAGCCTATTAGAAAAAGCCTTTCTATCCTGCTATTCTTGCTTCCCAGAATGAATTCGCCATCTCATGACAGCTATTCTTTGATAAGTTTAGGAGAAGTGTATTCATTTATTTATCAGCAGGAGTGTTTGATGTAAAACAAAATCTTGGAGTTGGCTTTAGAAATGGAATCCATCGAAACACAAATCGACCGTTTCTTCAATCCCCGGAGTGTAGCCATTATTGGCGCTTCACGACATCCAGGTCACATTGGTCATGTTATTGTTGAACAAATGGTTGAATCCAAATATTCTGGACGGCTCTACCTAATCAACCCTCAGGCAGCCAAAGAAGGAACACATATCTGTGGCATTAAGACGTATGCTTCTTTGGTGGATTGTGGGGGGTCTATCGACCTAGCTGTTATTGTAGTACCTGCCAAAATTGTACCCATAGTGATGAAGGATTGTGTGGAAAAGAAGGTTCCAAATGTCATCATTGTATCTGGTGGTTTTAGAGAGGCTGGAGCTGAAGGTATACAATTGGAGAAACAGGTTACAGAGCTTGCTAAGAAAAATAATATTCGTATTCTTGGACCGAACTGTCTGGGTACCTTTAGCCCCAAATCAAATATTGACATGTTATTTTTGCCTTCGAGAACAACCCCTCGTCCTGGTATTGGTCGTATCGCTTTTCTAACTCAGTCTGGCTCTGTTGGCGGCGCTGTGCTAAGTTTTGCCTATAATGATGGTATTGGAATCAGTCGTTTTGCCAGTTTTGGTAATGCTGCTGATATTGATGAAGGTGATCTCATCGATTATCTTGAAGATGATGAGGAAACAAAGGTTACTGGGTTATACTTGGAATCGGTTAATCGGGGTCGCAAGTTTATCGATATTTGTCGTCGGGCCACAAGAGTGAAGCCCTTTGTAGTCATAAAGGCAGGACGGAGTGAGGCTGGAACACGTGCAGTATCTAGCCACACTGGTTCATTAGCTGGAACCGACCGTATCTATGATGCAGCCTTTGAGGCGGCAGGTGCTATACGTGTTAAAACCATTGGTGAATTCTTTGATGTTGCTCTGGCTTTAGCTAGCCAGCCTCCAGCTAAAGGAGACCGTATTGCCATCATCACAAGTGGTGGAGGATTCGGGATAATGACATTAGATGCTCTCGCTGATTACGACTTGAAGGCTCCAGAACTCTCAGAAAAAATGCAAAAACAGCTTCATGCAAAGCTACCCTACTATTACTCAGTTAAGAATCCTGTTGATTTGACAGGTTCAGCAACAGCAGAGCAGTTCGCCTTTGCCCTCAATACTTTGCTGGATTCTGATGAAATAGATGGCATCATAGTTATACCCTTATTCATGACTCCACTTCTTGATGCTGACCAAGTAAGTCAATCAATCATTGAAGCCTCAAATCAAGGTAAGAAACCTGTTCTCGTCGTATCAGTTCCTGCTAACAAAGATATCCAAAAACGCATGCATGACTTGCGATTAGCTGGGGTTCCTGCCTACAATCTACCCCTCTTTGGTGCAAGGGGCATGGCAAGCCTAGTACGTTACGGTGAAATTCTTCAACGACCTACTACCTAAACATACCTTACAAATATTCAATTTGCTTCAAAGAAGGTCAAGAAGCTTGTAAAGATTGTCGATAATAAGATCCGGTGGAACCTTAAGACCTCGAGGTTCAGATTGTTCAGGACGTTGCACAAAAACAGTGGCGATTCCTGCATTCTGCCCTCCTAAAATGTCGCTGCGAGAATCACCCACCATCAAAGCCTGACTATCAGATACACCAAGATTTCGAAGACAACGATAGA
>JABXGU010000577.1 GCA_016550415.1 archaeon
GAAGCCGGAGAAGAAGATAAGCTAACCGAATAAACCCAACTTAAATTCTGGAGGTGATCTCATGTCGCCTCCACCTCCCTATTTTTCAAAGTTCATCGGGCTAAGCTAGAATATGTCTTAGTGAACCCCAAGCTTTTTCTAGGCACAAGTGTCATCCTGAGTTGTACTGCAAATCAGGCAAGGGATGAATACAATGTCAGCTATTATTGAGAAAGTGAAACGATTCTTGGATTCGATGCGTCTCACCTATGAAATTCAACCAGTAGAGGGAAAGATTACACGCATTGTAGTACCCTATAGACATTCAGAGGCTGATTTAGAGTATTATGTTGTAATTGATTCATCAGAGAAGTGGGTACGCTTCTGGACACTTATTCTGTCACATGAAAAACTCAAAGATGCAAAGACACAGGAGGCACTTTATCAAGCGCTTTTGGTTGCGAATGGTGAGCTTGCTGAAGTAAAATATTTCATAACTGAAAAGGGCGATGTTGGCATCCTCGGTCACGAGGGAGTCGAAGCACTCACAATTGATGGCTTCAGAGAGGAATTCTATGCAATTCCCTTCGGAATCACACACTTCTTGACGAATATAGCAAAACGACTCAAAATAGCTGTCACTGTTCCTTCAAAGGAAAGGCTTTCAATTTATGCATAGCTTATGTTTAGAGTATTAACTCTTGATGCAAAGAAAGATTAAACAAAATGTAGAAACCTTTTTTGGTAATAAGCTGCTGATGTTGTTTACTCCCTTGGATGGTAAGAATCATGAGTGCAACTATAGAAAAAGTTGAAGGCTATTTGAAGCAAATGGGTCTAACATATCGTGTAGTATCTGAAGAAAACAGAATCATTCTTCCCTATAAAATTCGGGATCGCCGTTTCTATGTAGTAATTGGATTTGGTGACAAGTGGGTTCGTTTCCATACTCTAATTGCTTCTAAAGACAAAATGGGTAAGGTGGACCTTGGTGCTCTAGCCAAGGAGCTACTTGTCGCGAATGGAAATTTGGCTGAAGTCAAGTACTTCATGACCGATAAGGGCGATGTAGGTGTGGTTGGTCATGAAGGTGTTGATGTCTTAACTTTGGAAGGTTTCAAACAAGAATACAACGCCATCCCATATGGTATTGGTCACTTCATCGACAATATCGCATCAAAGCTAAAAGTCGATGTTCCAGGCTTCGAATAACCTCAACCTCACAATCGTCTAGCAAATCAATAATCTGAAAACCACAGAGCTAATCAGAGGTTACGCTACTAGTGGAGAGAACAATGAACAAGTTCACTATTAAGGCACTTTTAATCGATTATGACAACACTTTAGTCCTCTTCAATGAAGATCAATTTCTAACTTCATATGCTCGTATCGCTGCTCCTTATTTCGCTGACTTGCTTGATGAAAACACCTTTTTTCAGAAATTATTAGCATCAACTCTTCATATGATTCACAATGATGGCTCCATGATTAATGTGGAAGCCTTCACTAATCATTTCATATCGGACCTCTCTCAACTTAGCTATGATGAATGTTATGACCGTTTTAGCCGATTCTACCGGGAGTCATTCCAGGAATTGGAGAAAATAGGACAAACAGTCCCTGAGGGTCGTCAAGTCGTTAAAAACGCCCTCAATGCGGACCTCCAAGTTGCTATTGCTACCAACCCCATATTCCCTGAAGAAGCAATGGTCCACCGATTAAAATGGGCAAATCTTTCAGATTTAGATATTGATTTAGTTACTCATGCAGAAAATATGCGTTATTGCAAGCCAAGACCTGAATATTATCAGGCAATTCTAGAGAATTTAAAGAGAAAACCAGATGAATGCCTTATGGTTGGCAATGATACTCTAGCGGATATGGCGGCATCTGTCATTGGTGTCAAGACTTTTTTAGTTGAAATCGACGCGGAAAAAGGTCGAACGGGATTAATCTCTTCACAAGTAGGACGCTACACTCGTGACATTACAACAGGCACCAAGTTTCCCATAGATTGGCGTGGGACTCTCAAAGACCTTGATAAAATATTATTCAAATAACTTTACTTGACTGGTGTTAAGATAATGTCTCAAGTTCAGATACTAAATGCTGTTCTTTTTGATGTAGATGGTGTAATTGTAGAAAGTGAACTGCTTCACCTAGCTACCTTCAATGAAACCCTCGCATCCCTTGACATTACTATTTCCGAAACTGATTGGCGACATAGATTCGTCGGTAAGGGCTCTGAGTTCATAATGAAAACCCTTTTCTCAGAACACAACATCAGCGAAGACGTAAAACCATGGATTAACCGTAGACGCATTGTATACCAGCAACATGTCGCTAAAGGCGAGCTTAAACCAATACCTGGTTTTCTTTCCTTCTATGCCTCAATTATAAAGGAGAAGTTAGAAATCTGTTTTGTGAGTACAGGTCATCCTTCGAACATTGCAGCAGCTTTACGGACTCTAGGATTAGACGGTAAACATCCTGTTGTCGATGTGACACAGGTAAAAAGGATCAAGCCGGATCCTGAAGCTTATCTACTTGGAGCAAAAATCCTTCAAGTAAACCCAATCAACTGCCTTGTTTTTGAAGATTCGCCAATTGGTATCGCTGCCGCTAAGGCTGCAGGAATGTCATGTGTTGCATTGACTACTTCAAATTCATCTGATGAACTAAGGGCTGCTGATCTTATCATCCCCAACTATCAGAACTGGACTATCAAAATGATTCTCAGTAAATTAAATCGAGATTTGCCAGAAACTGGCTAGCTAATGTGTATAACAAAAGATCTTTTTTTGAATAAAACAGATTTGGACAGCTTAACATCACTAGGAATGTCGGTAGCGCTTAATACCCTTTAGTCTGCAAACTTCGCGCACAATCATGCCTAGGATTTCATCATCGGTACGGATGCCCTTCGGTGGATCCACAACCTTACTTAGCTGGAGAGGAATACCATCCATACGGTACGCTGTTTGAACTCCACCTGCTTCTATACCTACATAAGCTGAAGGGATAGCCACATCTGAGATTTCTGTTGTGGCAGATCTTTTTGGATCCAAAGAAATTACTGGTATCTTGAACATAGTCTTTACACAAGCTGCTGGAAATGAAGCAACAGGATCTGATGCTATAGAAAAGAACGCATCTACCTCTCCTCGTGTCAGGCAATCCACTGCGCTGGTTTCACCTGGCATGTAATATGGTGAACCATATTCTAGACTCACTGAGAATGGGTATCCATAGGTCCATGTCGAGACGTGATTTGAACCAGTCACATTGAAGTGACCTCGCATTGGCATAATCACGGCTTTTGTGTGATGGTTAAGGTCTGTTACCAAATCAATGGCTGCAGTAACATTATGATCTTTACCAAGGGTTTGTGTGAGTCCAAGTCCGAAGAAGATTGCGATGAACTCAGCTCCTTTCAAGGTTGCAGCAAACTCCCGAACCTGACGCATTGGAACACCTGCCACTGATTCTCGCCGCAACTCATATCCTCGGAGAAGTGCCCTAACTGCCTGTAATAACTCGTAATCCTCGTTGGGATTAACAATTAGGCTATGAGTCACTTGGTCTGTAAATCGTGTTGGACGCACATCAATATGATACACCTTGCGGTCCTCGACTTCACGGAATAACCCGCCAATAAACTGGGAATAGCGACGTGTATGCCGTGGATGTGCAGCAATAGGATTACAGCCCCAATACACAATGACATCAGCATAATTTTTGATCTTCCCCAAGGTGCAAGTACCAATTCCCACTCGCTGAACTGCCTCAATCCCAGGACCATGACACACTGAAGAGGTGTTATCGATGATAGCACCAGAAACCTCCGCTAATTCCAAAGCTTTAACGTTTGCTTCGTTTGAGGTGCTTGCCATACCATAGATTAGAGGTCGCTTTGCATTGGCTAGTATCTTTGCTGCTGTTTTGACAGCCTCTTCTAATGTCACCTGACGCACTTCAGACTTATCAGGACCAGACCTCAACTCAGGATGATACATCCGATGCTCATCACGCACCCTAAGAAACTTCGTATGACCCATTC